>JAFAVL010000390.1 GCA_019242465.1 Chroococcidiopsidaceae cyanobacterium CP_BM_RX_35
AAAGTGGTCACAAATAGACTTGAAGCCGGGCTATATTGATATAGTACGGGTGAAAAACGGGAACCCTAGTAGATATCCCTTACGCAGCTCGGATTTTACGTTCGATTGAGGGGCATCGGAAGTTTGATATTAGTGCGGTTCCGCTAACCTGTATTAGCAAAAGCTGGTTGCGGTTGGTACTTAATTCCCAGGGAGAACTAGACCGTCGCGCCTACACTTTCTGCGTTCTAGAGGGTTTCCGTCACGCCCCGTGCCGTCGCGATCTGTTCGTTTCTCCTAGTCTGTGCTGGAGCGACCCTCGCGCTAAGCTTTTACAAGGCTTGGATGGGCTAGCTCGTTACCGAGTGAACATCGAACTCATTACCGCTAACTGGGATGATTTACTCAGAGTAGCAGGTTCCTTAAAGTTGGGAACAGTCAGCGCTTCTGAGTTGATGCGGACTTTGCAGGGTGGGGGCAGTCCCTCAACTTTATCAAGAGCCATCGGTGAATTAGGGCGAGTAGCAAAGACGCTTTACCTGCTAGCTTATGTTGATGATGAAGCCTACCTTCGCCGCATCTTAACCCAATTGAACCGTCGTGAGAGTCGTCATAGTTTAGCCAGAGTCACTTTCTACGGACAACGAGGGGAAGTGCGTCAACGCTATCGGGAAGGACAAGAAGACCAACTCGGCGCTTTGGGTCTGCTGGTTAATGTGCTGGTGCTGCGGTTTTCTATTCCATTGCTACACGCGGGCGTTAATAGATTCAATCTGCGTCCTCAAATCCTACCACTGGCTTTGACTCAATAGTCAAATTCGGTAGTCCTGCCAGTTTCTCGACCGGAGCAGGCTCGGCATCGGATGGTACAAAGATGGTTAAGCCTCCAGGTATACATTTCACATCAATGGGTGTCGTCCCCACAATCTCCCCATCCAGAACCACTTTCTGTGGGGGAGTAGCACGGACAATCACCCTTCTGGCTCGGAAATAGCCAATGTCGTCCCGCTCAGCGGCAGCACTCCTATTCAAGGCGGTACTTAGTAGGTGGTAAGCAGCCGCGAGTGCTCCCTTCCGACTCACTGGTGCTACTACAGTTATATCCAGTAAACCATCATCAGCAATCACTCCCGCTGGACCTTGAGCCAAAAGTGATGTGGGCGGGGCGGCATTTGCCACTGTCACAGCAGATACCGTTAGCGTAATCACTTTGTCAGCAGTTTCGATCTCGGCTTCAAAGCTTTCTAACTCTCGCCACTCTTGAATCCCAGCTAGCACATATGCCAACACCCCAAGGCGGTTTTTGGTTTCTCGGTCAGCTCGGTCTACCGTTTCTGCCTCAAACCCAACCCCAACTAGTACGACCATCGGCTGACCATTGCACCGAGCTGCGTCTACTGTTCGCGTCGTACCCTCCGAAATTGCTTGGCAAGCGGCTTCAATTGTGTCTGGTAACCCTAAAGCCGCAGCAAAGGCATTGGCTGTGCCGCGAGAGATCACGCCCATGGGGATGTTTGTTCCTACTAGGGCAGCAGCAACGGCAGAAAGTGTCCCGTCACCACCAGATGCAATGATTGTTTGAGCGCCAGCGGCGATCGCCTCCGAGGCGATTTCGGCAGCATCCACTTCTGGCGTTGTGAACCGGATCTCCAGGTCAATTGTGGGCTCCAACAGCGCTTGGATAGTTGTCAGGTCTTGCTCTGGGTCGTTTTGACCTGCAGCCGGATTGAAGATTAGATAGGCTGAACGGTTCATAAGAAGCGTTGTTTTGTTGGGGGTGAAAGCTTTAAGAGTCGCGCAACTGAAGTTGTTCCCTGTTATCTATAAAATGATCGTACTTGAAAATATTTTAATAATGTCTTAATATTTAAATACATTTCTTTACAAAGTCAGATTGACGTCTCAATCGCAAAAAAGCATGGACGCCAATGATTTACTACAGCGCTATACAGCAGGGCAAAGGGAGTTTGTCAGGACTGAGCTAGGAGGTATAGACCTACGATGGGCGAACCTAAGACATATCAACTTAGCTGGGGCAAAACTTGGGGAAGCACAATTGAGTCGAGCCAAACTGGCTAGGGCAAATCTTCAAGCAGCAGACTTGAGTAGAGCAAAGCTGATTCGAGCAGAATTGGTGAATGCCAACTTGGCTGAGGCAAACTTGCACAAAGCCGATTTGTGGGGAGCAGATCTTTGGGGAGCGGATTTAAGACATGCTAATCTGAGCGACTCCGATCTCAGCGAAGCGAATCTACAAAGGGCAAATTTAAGCGGTGCCAATCTCAGCGGTGCCAATCTTAAGATGGCAAACTTGAGGGAAGCTACTCTTGACGGTACAATTATGCCCGCTCAGGAAACTTAACAAGTCAACGGTACACCGTGCCCTGTGCATTGGGGTGAAAGCAACACTTCCGGAGTGACGAGTGGAGACCAGAACAAGTCCGATGATCGCACTAAGGAAAATTTGATGATTCCACATGCTTAGACTCTCTTGGAAGTTCTGAAACAATATAGTAAACGCAATAGAAATTTAATAGGAACCTCAAGATATGAATGGCATAAAAATCTTAAACGGGAATGTTGAGGCGCTTACCTTTCTAATTGGGGTCATCTTGAGTGCCATCATTAGCTTCGTTGGCTACAAGAGTGAATCCCTGTCACGCAGTGGTGTAGTAGGTGCAATGGTGACAGGCACACTCATCTTTGGATTTGGCGGGTGGGCAGCAGGACTGATGCTTCTGGCATTTTTTGCCTCATCGAGTGCATTGTCGCACTTCCGTGAAGCACAAAAGAGCGCTGTGGCAGAGGAGAAGTTCTCGAAGGGTGGAAAGCGCGATTTGAGTCAGGCATTAGCAAATGGTGGTATGGCAGCACTGCTCGCGGTTGTTTGGAGACTGTGGCCCTCAACCATTTGGTTTGCGGCGCTTGCTGGGGCGGTAGCTGCCGTCAATGCTGACACCTGGGCTACCGAACTCGGCGTACTTAACCCACACCCACCACGCTCAATTATCACTGGTCGGGTTGTCCCCGTAGGCACCTCTGGCGGAATTTCGCCACTCGGTACAGGTGCAGCGCTGGCTGGCGCGGCTTTCATTGGGTTGGTTGCCTGGCTCTTAGCGCAGTTACCTGGAGCCTGGCTCACCCCTGCCTACTCGCGTAGTCCTGCTATTATCCTGGTTGCGGCGATCGCTGGTCTTGTTAGTGCCCTCTTCGACAGCTTCCTGGGTGCGACGGTACAGCAAATCTACTACTGCGACCATTGCCAGAAAGATACAGAGCGTGTTGTCCATTCCTGTGGTACACAAACCCGTGCCCTGCGTGGCTGGAGCTGGATGGATAACGATGTCGTTAATTTTCTGGCATCAGTGGTTGGCGCGGCAGTGGGGGCAGCGCTCGTGGAGATAGTAGGGTAGGGTTGAAATAAAGGAGACAAAATCTTGAAGAGTGAGTCCTTACAAAATTGGCAATCAATCGTCGTAGGGGTGCTGGCGGCAATAGCCCTGATTGTCGGTCTCAACTCTTATGTCATCATCAACCCAGGTGAGGCAGGAGTAATCAGCATTTTGGGTAAAGCTAGGGATGGAGCTTTACAAGAAGGTATTCATCTCAAACCACCCCTGATCTCGGTTGTAGACATCTACGATTTAACAGTGCAAAAATTTGAAGTCCCAGCGCAGAGTTCCACCAAGGATCTTCAAGACCTATCAGCTAGGTTTGCCATCAACTTTCGTCTCGATCCGCTACAGGTAGTTGAGGTGAGAAGAAAGCAGGGAACGTTAGAAAATATTGTGTCAAAAATTATCGCACCCCAAACTCAGGAATCCTTCAAAATTGCAGCTGCTAGAAGAACAGTTGAAGAGGCGATTACGAAAAGAGACGAACTGAAGCGGGACTTTGATACTGCCCTAGGCAATCGGTTAGATAAATATGGAATCATCGTGCTGGATACCAGCGTTGTTGACCTCACTTTCTCCCCAGAGTTCGCTAGGGCAGTTGAAGAGAAACAAATTGCCGAACAGCGAGCCCAAAGGGCTGTTTATGTAGCGCAGGAAGCTCAGCAAGAAGCTCAGGCAGATATCAATCGTGCCCAAGGTAAGGCTGAAGCTCAAAGACTCCTGGCTGAAACTCTAAAAGCTCAAGGTGGACAACTAGTGTTACAGAAAGAGGCGATCGAAGCCTGGAGAAGTGGTGGGGCTCAGATGCCAAGAGTTCTCGTCACAGGCGAAAATGCGAATGGCAGTGTGCCATTTCTGTTCAACCTGGGTAACATGCAAGATGCGGGCGGGACTTAGTAAGCTAGAATCATGAGCATCTTTACTTTGCAATCAGTCAAGAAAGACTTCGGCATTAAGGAGATTCTGAAATCTGCGAACTTCAGTCTCGATATAACTGATAAAGTTGGGTTAATTGGCACCAATGGTTCTGGCAAATCAACACTACTGAAAATGATTGCTGGGCTAGAACCAATTGACGGAGGTCAATTCTTAGTCAACTCTGGCTCTCGAATTATATATTTACCTCAACAGCCAGATTTGGATGAAAACCGCACAGTTCTGGAGCAGGTTTTTGCAGATAGCGGTGAGCAGTTGGCTCTAGTGCGCGAGTACGAAGAACTTTCTGATAAGTTAGCTCACGTTGTAGATGATAACTCAGGTCAGCTCATGTCGCGGCTATCTGCACTTACACAGCAACTAGATGCTAGTGGGGCTTGGGAATTGGAGACAAATGCCAAAATTATCCTCACCCAGCTGGGTATCTCAGACTTCCATGCCCGCATCAGTAGTTTATCTGGTGGATATCGTAAGCGCATCGCTCTTGCCGCAGCTTTACTCTCAGAGCCAGATGTGTTGCTGATGGATGAGCCGACAAACCATTTGGATGCAATGTCTGTTGAATGGTTGCAAAGTTACCTGAATCGCTATCGGGGTGCGCTGATGTTGGTAACCCACGATCGCTATTTTCTTGATCGCGTCACGAATCGGATTCTCGAAATTGACCGGGGCGATCTCTATACCTATGCGGGTAACTATTCCTACTATTTGGAGAAAAAAGCCCTTGCGGAAGGATCCGCTGTTAGTACTCAGCGTAAACACCAGGGCGTACTGCGTCGGGAGTTAGAATGGCTCAAGCGAGGTCCTAAAGCCCGCAGCACAAAACAGAAAGCCCGGATTGATCGCATCCGTGCGATGCAGGCAACTGAATTTAAGCAGGTTCAAGGCAAAGTTGATATCTCCACTCTTGGACGTCGCATCGGTAAGAAGGTTATCGAATTAACAAACATCTCCAAAGCGTCTGGCGATCACACCCTGATCGCAGATTTCTCTTACGAATTCAGTCCTGAAGACCGTATCGGTATTATTGGCAGTAACGGTGCAGGCAAATCCACGCTATTAGATATCATCACAGGACGCGAACAGCCTGATTCAGGCAGTGTGGAGATTGGCTCAACGATTCATATCGGATATTTTGACCAACATTCTGAAGCCTTACTTGCCGCTATGGATGAAAACCAGCGGGTGATTGACTACATCAAAGAAGAAGGGGAATTTGTCAAAGTTGCGGATGGGACACAGATCAGCGCTTCCCAAATGCTGGAGCGATTCCTGTTTCCTGGCAACCAACAGTATGCACCCATCTATAAGCTTTCCGGTGGTGAAAAACGTCGTCTGTTTCTGTTGCGCGTACTGATGAGTGCTCCAAACGTGCTGATCCTCGACGAACCCACAAATGACTTAGATGTACAGACACTAGCAGTCTTGGAAGAATATCTAGAAGACTTCACAGGTTGTGTGATTGCGGTTGCTCACGATCGCTACTTTCTCGATCGGACTGTAGACAAAATCTTTGCCTTTGAGTCGGGAGGTAGATTGCGAGAGTATCCTGGCAACTACTCAGTCTATTTGGAATTCAAGCAGCAAGAAGCAGCAGCACTGTTTCAAGCTGAATTAAGCCCTCAGGAAGTTCGCCCCAAAGTCAGTGATCCATGTTCAAACAACAATAAGGCGCGTAAGCTTTCCTCTAAAGAAAAGCGCGAGTTTGAGACGCTTGAAGGCAAGATTACCGAGATGGAAGCCGAGAAAGCTGAGGTAGAGAAGGCGCTTTATTCTGCCGCACCAGGAGCCGTTACCCAAGTGCGGGAACTCTACGAGCAAGTGGAGAGGATACAGCAGGCAATCGAGACAGCAACTGAACGCTGGTTAGAACTTGCTGACATTGAGACTTGACAAGGGATTGATGCACTCCCGTCGCCTAAAGGTAGACGGGATTCTCAAAAAACTTCATTGGATAGGGCAGGGTTCAAGTACCGTCAAAGATTGAGAAGCCCCAAGCAACAGCTTGGGACTTAAGGATATAAATGCCAGCTTTATATTGCAGCTAGCGGTTTTTTATATATGTGTGATTATAATCGCCGAATCATGCTTTCTAAAGCTAGGGGAGATCTCCCCATTTATAGACTTGAGCTGAGGGGGCATTTACCCAATTGACCAGCCCAATCATACAAACTGGAGGTAGTTAGCAGAACAAAGGATACACCAACTCACTGGATAGTCCCCTTTGCTGCATCCTCAATAGGGTTCGTGCAATAGCAGTCTATTGTGCTGCTGTTAAGGATACACCCACTTTTGTCAATTGCTTGCCGAGCTTTTGGATCGCCCCCTTAAAGCCGCGTGGTGCTTCAGATGCAACCTTAGTCGTTTCCTCACCTACGTGAGTTAAGGCTTTGGCAACTGTCTCAGGCTTGGCATTGCCACGCTTGAGGACTTGTTTCAATTCTTTCAAGCTGTTTGCAAGTTGCTGGAACTGCTCGTCGTCTGCTTTGTGCAGCAGACTGTACCAGATGTCGATAGAACCTACCGCTGCTTCAGCATTGAGCGAGGTAAGTTTTTCGCCTTCCACCTGCTCCAATAAAGTGTCAATTTGCTGATGATATTCTTGGTCTTCAGCCTTAGCGATCGAGGTGCCAGCTTTGCGGAGTTGTTTACCTAAGCGTTGCACGGTTTGCTTCAAGCCTTTTTCGGCGTCGTCAGAAAATTCAGTAGTTTGTTCACCAATATGGATCAGCTCCTCACTAATTTCGTGTCCAGTCGCTTTGCCGCTCTTGAGCATTTTTTGCAACTCTTTCAGTCCGCTTGCCAGTTCTTTCACTTCTGGCTCTTTAGACTTGTGGAGGAAACTGTACCATCGATCAATCAAGCTAAGGGTACTCTCAGTCTCAGTTGTGCTTATGTCACTTTCTAGGGCTTGGAGCAGTTCGTTAATTTCTTGGTTAACATCAAATTCAGTTTGAGAATTGCTTGCAACTGTCTGAGAAGAGTGGGTTTCAGTCTGAGCCTTTTCTTTAGCTTGGCTCTGCTTCTCTTGTTCTTTCTTGTTCACCATGACGAGAGTTCCGTTGACGAGTATGAAGTTTACAGACTTAGCTTACGAAAGCAAATTGCAATCTTCCTCATTCTCAAGACGCAATGTATAGCAAGAAGTAACTTGACTTTAGTTTCTTGCTTTAACATCGTAGTTGCAATTCCCCAGTCATCTATAGCCTGCCTAGTTCTCTTACATAGTTGGGTCGATCTGGCCCTAATTGATTCAGTAGTGTTTTATCAGCCGTCCAGAACTGACAATTAGCTCCGACAGATTCTGCACAGGCGAGGAATGCTGCATCATACAGAGTTGACATCTGATATTGTTCAGCAATCTGCCAGGCTCTTGTCCTGATTTTGTCAGTGTTAATGTAGTCGATAGGTAGTTGGCAGAAATCATCGAAACAACCCTTAGCTTGCTCCGTAGAAATTAGCCCAGCCCGTGTTTTCTTACGGAGTACAGAACCGATCTCTGCCCAAGCAAATGCCGGAGCAATCAGTTGGACTGCTGCTTCCACTGCTTCTAGCACGAGAGCTTCTGCCTGGGCTTGAAACTCTTCGGGAACGAGATACTGAATTAAAACGCTAGTATCCAGACATAAAGCTCTAGTCATCAAGTCTGGAGCTTTCTCTAAGTTGGCGAATCAAATCTACGGAAGCCGGTTGAGTTCCCGTCTTTTCTCTAATTTGTTCCCGTCTGACAACAATCCTATGATGTGCTGCTAATCCCCGGCGGTAGCGCACTTCTCGCTCCAATGCCTTAATTACCAAGTCATTCAAGGACTCATCTTGGGATTTGTGCAATCTCGCCTGAGCCAGTAATCCTGTAGGGAAACGGACTGTCAACGCCTCTCGTTTTTCCATTGTATGCAACCAAGCTATGATACCATTTAATGGTATCAGATATCAACTTCTTTTGTAACTTAGATGAGAGTCAGAAAATGTTCCAAGTGCGGGAAGGCTGAGCACCGAACTCAAACCTTGATGATACAAATGTACTATAATAAAGAGGTAAGGTCATCGAACCATTCAAGATTTGAAGTGGTTCCATGGCGCTCTGAGGATGGATTTCAGCTTTTGTACTATGACCAAGCACTATA
Organism: Chroococcidiopsidaceae cyanobacterium CP_BM_RX_35; assembly: GCA_019242465.1. The sequence continues at coordinate 8,438 of JAFAVL010000390.1, forward strand.
TTCTCAGCCTCAATCCAGCTGCTAAGCATGACTGGGACCAGATTGTTCTGCGGGACCCGATCACAAGCAAGCGCCCAGAACTGGCAAAATTGATTGCCGAGGCAATTGGAGCAGAACCAGGCACTTACCTTGTGTCTGTGAATATCGATGTCAAAGTTTTGGAGCAAGCTCCCATAGCTCAAGCAGAGCAGTTGTCTCTCAGCGCGACCGAACTTTCTCCCGCCCATCTGAAACTTCAAGAACGGGTTGCTTAGTTATAGGAAGCGCGGTACTGAAGTAGCTTTTTAATCCACTCTAACCGCTGCTGATTGCAGAACTTTTAATCAAGATGATGCAACTTAATCATTACCCTACCGCGATCGCCCAAGCTGCCCAAAGGGTGAATGAAATCGACGTTTCCCAGCTAGCAGTGCAGCAAGTTATTCACCGAATGGAGGGTCATGCCGATCGAGTAGCTGCGTTTGAGCCAGAATTGAAAAATGATAATCAGCGCAAAGCCCGCCGCTTTGAAGTGCTGTTAACCGATCAGGAGTATCAGAAAGCGGTGGATACAGCGATGCGATTAGCTGGTGAAAAAGCCAACGCTTTGGCGCATTTGGAATATTTGCGGAATCAATTCAGCGTTGCCAAGTTGGAAGCTAGATTGGCGATCGCTCAGCAACTCACCGACTTTGAATCTCGCGAATTAGTAGGTTTGTAGCCAGATTTGACCTGACGACTGATGACGAAAACGGAGTGTGGGGTATAAGGTGTGGTGAAAGATTTCCTTACACCCCGTTCTTGATTAAAACTTACTCTATGCGTAAGGCTCATGAATCAGGCTCGACTCGCTATCCAAGAGTGCAGATCTGGCAACGGAGCGCGGCTTTCTTGATTGATTTTATCTGTGCTTGGTTACTTAGTGTGTTGCTGGGTAGTCATTTTCCTAGTGTCTATGTGGCTCAAGCCTTCGTATTTGCCCTGGTTTGGCTGGGTTTACGGGTGTTGCTTGCCTATTGGAATCAGGGGCAGAGTCTAGGTCGATGGCTGTTGAACCTGCGGGTGCTTGATGCGCAGTTGAACGGGGTGATCTATTTGCCCGATTTAGCCAGACGAGAGGTTGTGGCTGGCTTTGGTGCCCTCCTGGTTGTGATCGCCTTGAGCGACATAGAAGTCTCAAATTTCGTCGCCCTCCTATTGTTAATTCCCCTAGCGATTGATTGTGGTTCTATCTTTCTAGATCGGCAACGACAGCGGGCAATACATGACCGACTGGCAGGAACTGTTATAGTTGCGACGCATCGGGGCTTCTCTCTAGCTCACAGAATTAAGCGACTGTTTACTTCTATTCGCAATCTTGTGGGAGCTTAGCCTGCTTGGGTTCACCGCTGAGGCTCCTTGATTCTTGATCGAGGAGTATTTTAGCGAATGGGACTAGAGGGATCTAATACATCTTCGCTATTAGCTACAGGTTCTACATATTTGGGCTTACGGTATAAATTAGCCAAACCAATCAAACCGAGCAATCCTAGCCAACCCCAATTCGACTGGCTACCACTTCTAGTTGCAGTCCCTTGATAACCTGACTTTGCTTGGTAACCGGACGTAGCACTTCCACCGCCTGGGCCATTAGTGGAGGTGGAACTACCATTACCTGTGTTAGTAGAGGAGCCCCCCGTACCTGTGCCTGTCCCAGCATTAGAGCTGCCTCCACCTGTGCTATTACCAGAAGTTGAACCTCCAGTCCCGGTGCTATTGCCACTACCAGAACTACCTGGAGCACCAAGACCACCAGCACCAGCAGAGCCGCCACCAGAAGTACCAGCACCGCTAGAACCGCCACCAGCGCCGCCGCCACTTCCCCCCTGAGCATAAACAGGCATTAAGGGCAGCGTTGCTAAGCTGAGTACAATAGCACAAGATCCAATCGCTGTACACAAGTCAAAGCGTTTCATGCAGCTTTTTTCCTGATTCAAAGGTTGTGTTATAGAAGCGCTTGTTCACATTGTTTCTATTTTAAAAATTTCTCTGCTTGCATAATTTCTAAGAGATTAACATCCGCTTCCACCAAACAGGCATGCCCGCTATGAGGTAGAGTTACAATTCGAGCATTAGGGAAAATCTTAGCTAAGCGTTGAGCCTCTGCTTGTGAAGGCAGAATTCTATCTTCTTGACTAGCAATTAGCAACACAGGTTGAGTGAGTTGAGACAGTTGATTCTCGTCAATATCAAACTGTCTCATCAGAGCTAGACGTTGTTCAGCAGTTTTCTTAGGTGCAGAACGGACTGATTTCCACAGACCTTCACGAGCAGCTGGCGAGAGTCGATTTAAAGGAGCAAGAAAAGGCAGGGCTGTAAATGAGGAGATTTGATAAGCAAAAGTTGGCACCCAAGGAAACAAAAGCGAACCTAAATTAAGCCAAGGTACCCGATGAAATGAAGAAGCAGAATTAATGAAAACCATCCGCTCGAATAGTTGCGGAACTCTCACTGCCACCTTAAGAGCTATACAACCACCAAAGGACTCGCTACCCAAGTAGATAGATGGTCGGGGTCCCTTCTCTAGTTCTGCTTGAGTTAAAGCTATAACATTCTCTGCCAATTCATCCCAATTTGTGAGATCCTTCGGCGGAATCACAAAGCAGCGTACATCAAAAGCAGGTTCTAAACTTGCTGTCTGCAAACACATCAGATTTTTACCAGATTCGTCCATTCCTGGTATAAACACAAAGAGCGGATAGCCTGGATTAGATCTTCCGGGAGTGAAAAAGTAAGGATGGTGGGACATGTGTTATCAACTTGCTGAGCTACTTTTGCTGGCTCCTTCCTATTGCCTAATGACTCCTGCTAGTTTTGATTCAGCTCTTGGGGCTTCTGAGGTTTTCCTGCCAGCGCTTTCCAACCCAGTTGGGCCAAACCTACTAAGATTTGCAATTGATCTGTTTTACTGGCACGATTTACCTGTTTAACAACTTCCGAGCTAATTTCTGACTCAGTTATTTTATTTCCACCGTTTTCAGTTGCAGCAGATTGCTGAGGTTGAGATTGAGACCCTAGATAAGCTCCAAGAGCTACGCAGGCGATGCCAGCACCAGCAGCAAGGATAAGCATGTCTTGATTTTGAGTTGCCCACAGTTGCGGGCTCCAATCCTGTGCCCGGTTATCAAAGCGACCATGAGCACCGCGATCACCTGGCAGCGGCTCCCATAGATTATCGGGACGATTCTTGTCCTCTAATTCGTCTGTTTGCTGTCCGCTATATCCTGAGGTGGCAAGGTATCTATCCACCAGTCCGGGTGCAACTTTGGTGCCCAAAATGGCTTCCACCGTGGAACTACCTACATAGAGTTCGCGCCGATTGTGGTGGGCCGCCCAGTAAATTGCCTCAGCAGCTACCTCTGGTTGGAAGATCGGTGGCACGGGCTGCGCCTTGTGCGGCATATTGCTCTTGATCCATCCAAATTGAGGCGTATTCACGGCTGGCATTTGCACCATTGTGAGTCGGATGTTGCTGTGATCGTGAAGCAGTTCGCAACGCAACGAATCAGTAAAGCCTCGGATTGCCGCTTTAGCACCACAATAAGCCGACTGGAGCGGTATGGAGCAGTAGGCAAGCGCAGAACCCACCTGCACGATTGTCCCCCGATCGCGTGGCTTCATCCGGCGTAATGCCGCCATTGTACCGTACACATATCCTAGGTACGTCACCTCAGTAGCACGTCGAAAATCCTCTAGTTTCATCTCCATAAAAGGCGACAAAATAGATGCCATCGCATCGTTAATCCAGATGTCAATTGGTCCAAACGCCTCTTCAACCGCTGCTGCTGCCTTCTCGACTTGATCTGGGTCTGAAACATCGGTTGGCAGCACTAAAGCTTTACCACCAGCCTCTTCGACCTCCTTGCGCGCCCCTTCTAATCCGTCGTGACTACGGGCAACTAGTCCGATATAAGCGCCTCGTTTAGCAAATGCCCTCACAGTCGCACGCCCGATTCCGGCTGAGGCTCCAGTAATGACAACAATTTCAGGTTTTGACGGACTCATAACAAAATTACTCCCATTTTTAAATTCTTCACAAATTTCTGTCGAATTTCTGTAACTTAACTCTGCCAAGAAATACTCATTCTTATTCAAGAAACATGTTTGCTATTCTAGTCTTTCCAGGTTTTTTGGACAGAGTATTCTTTTGCTTTCAGCTGTTCAAACTATTATTATGTACTATCCATACAGCGTTACTTAAATCTTAACCCACTTTACAATAAATTCAGGTGTTTAGAAAAGCTTGTCTGACTCGATATCGAAAGCAACTGAGCTAAAACTAGGCAATGTTTCTATTAACTAAAAGCTTCTAAAATAAGTAAAAATGAGTATCGGTAAATTTGTCAAACTTCTAACGAATTTTTCCTTACTTTTATAAGCAAACTAGCAGCTTTAAGGATGTAAATACTTCATTCTCAAGGAGGAATCTGTTTTTGCTCTCATGGCTTAACGAAATTTCATTTTGATTTCATTATTGATTCTGCTGGCATATTGCACCTATCTAATTGTCCCTTGAGGCTTCAGATGCTAGGTTAATAGATTAATTTTACTCGAATTAACTAAAGACAACTCTCCGGTTGATCAAAGTCGGCTTTATCTGTTAGCCTTGAACTGAATTTTAAAGCGGATATTGAGCAAAAAAGAAGACGTTAGTTGTACCCAAGTTCAGACATAGCACTTTAGCTCTGGGAAAACTACATTGAGCTACCAGAGAAAGCACATCCACAGGAGGTCAAGTTAAGATAGGTATGAGAACTCAAATACTTAACGCTTCATGTTTACTATCGACTTAACTTTAAAGAACATGCCCTTCCCACTATCCGTTCAGCGTAAGTCCCCTGAGGATGCTGAGGCGTTATACCAGCAAATCATGACAGCGATGCGCTCCGGTCATCCTGATATTGTTGAGCTGACTTGCGATCGCCAGACTGAGAAGAAGGTTGCTATCCGCTCCAGTGAAATTTCTGGCGTACAGATCTCGCAAAAAGCTGGTACATCGGCTGCTAGTGGCAGGCCACCTGGTTTCTTCGCTTTGGCAGAATGAAGCAGACTGCTGCTGGGGAAATGGTGGAACTGGCAATCAAGGTGCGAGATTTACACTTTAGATGGCCTCGCGGTGAAGATGTCTTGAAATCCTTCTGGTTAGACGTGCCTAAGGGTGAATTTTGGATGCTCTTGGGTAATAATGGCAGCGGAAAATCAACCCTGCTGAGACTGCTGGCTGGGTTGTTGACACCCCAGTCAGGTCAAATTCAGCTTTTGCATCCTGTCGGCTTTGTCTTTCAAAATCCCGATCACCAACTAGTCATGCCGACAGTTGGAGCTGATGTGGCTTTTGGGTTAGTGGCGGAAAAGTTGCCACTGGCTCAAGTCCGCCAGCGGGTAGCAGAGGCACTCTCGGCGGTGAATTTATTAGAGCTGCAACGACGTCCTATCTACGCACTCAGCGGCGGGCAAAAACAACGAGTGGCGATCGCAGGTGCGATTGCACGCCACTGCCAAGTTCTGTTGCTGGATGAACCCACAGCTCTGCTTGATCCAGATAGCCAACTTGAGCTGGTAGCTCAAATGCGACGCTTAGTCAAAACCACTGGAATGACTGCACTTTGGGTGACTCATCGCTTGGATGAGTTAAATTACTGTGATGGTGCTTTCTTGTTGGAACAAGGTCACGTGGTAGATCGAGGTGAGCCTAAACGCCTGAAGCAGCGTCTGATGCAAATTCAAGAGACGCTACCATAAAACTCATAGTCAACGGTAAACTGCCAACGCATAACGGCGGTGTACCGTTGACTGCTGCTGCGATCAGAGCAGATACATAGTTTTTGAACAAGCAAACTGTTAAGGGTACTACCCAGCTTCAAGCCTGGGGTTTTCTTTGTGTCGTTGATATTACTTGTACTACTTAAGGAAGTCAGGCTGGTTTTGAATGACAAATGTGAGAAAGAACACTGATTCTAATATTAAGATTGTGAATAAATAGTGTTAACTTTAGCAAATAGAGATCCTCAACTATGGTTCGTTCCCTACCCGAAGCCGTTTTACTGGTGGACGGCTATAACATTATTGGAGCTTGGACGTACCTGAAACTAACCCGCGACCGCGATGGGTTAGAGGCAGCTCGCTGGCAATTAGTTGAAGCTTTGCTCGACTACAGTGCATTCCAGGGATTTGAGACTCAAGTTGTATTTGATGCACAGTACCAAAACACCTGCGGACATCAGGAAGGTATTAATCAGTATTTATCGGTTCACTACACCGACTTTGGACAAACTGCTGATACTTACATAGAGAAAGCTTGTGCTGCTTTCCGTCCTTACCTACACCAAGCTCAGCCGATGCGACTAATTGTTGCCACATCGGACCGAGTGCAGCAGCTAATGGTCATGGGTTATGGTGCTGAGTGGATGTCGGCTCAGCAACTTGGTTGTGAAGTAGAATCTACTGCCGTGCGGGTACGACGCAAGCAGCAGCCCCGAAAACAATCCTCCAGCAGGTTTTTAGCTAATTCAATCAACGCCAAGGCTCGGCAGCGTCTAGCCGAGTTGCGCATGGGATTGCCGTAGAAATAATTATTGCTGGCAGCACGGAAATTTAGCTTTATGACTTGCCAAATTACCTGCTTTACCGTTAATATAAGAATTCGCGATCCTCAGTAGCTCAGT
>JAFAVL010000532.1 GCA_019242465.1 Chroococcidiopsidaceae cyanobacterium CP_BM_RX_35
CAGTCGCGATCGCCCCTATTTTTCGTTGACCAAATTAAAGCACCACTGCTAATCGCTCAAGGCGCTAACGATCCACGGGTTAAGCAGGCAGAAAGCGATCAAATTGTCGCAGCGATGCAGCAAGCAAATAGACCAGTAGAATACGTACTCTACACAGATGAAGGGCATGGCTTTGCACGTCCAGAAAACCGATTGCACTTCTACGCCATTGCAGAGGAGTTTTTAGCTAAGTACTTAGGGGGACGATTTGAGCCGATGGGAGATATTCAGGGACATTCGGGTGTTGTCAAGTAAAACTGTGATGTCACTTGTGAAGACAATCATGCGTCTTCTTGGTATGTTCTCCCCAAGGTTCACGGGCAAAGATGCGCCGTACCATCGGCTCAAATACCGAAAGTGGCAGGGTGTCGTAGCTGGGATCAAATGATTCTTGATCCCACTTGTGACAGAAGTCAACTGTCCGCTCAAAGTCAGGATGGTCACGGAACTTTTCTCGTGCATTCCGGTCACGCCCCAAATAATGCCAGAAGTAATAGCCTTGAAAAATACCGTGATGCTCCACCACCCAGCAGGTACTAGGAGTTACGTAGGGGCGCAGAATCTCCGCTGCAATAGCAGAATGGTTACTTGGTGCCATTAAATCACCGATATCATGGAGTAGAGCTGCGACTACTGTTTCTTCGTCTGCACCATCACGCAACGCTCTAGTTGCAGTCTGTAACGAGTGTTCATAGCGGCTGATTAGATTAGCTGGGGAACTGTGCTGCAAACCAACTAGCTCCGTCAGTACCCGATCAGCGAGCGCAGCATGTAATGGGTGACTCAACTCTTGTTGAATAAGATAGTCATCCTTTGTCCCGTCTGCCATGCGTGTATACGTAGCAATGCGCCTGCCTGAAAGAACATTTGCCATGAGTCAACTCCTTGTAGGGACTTTATCCTATCTTATTGCGGTTTCCTTCAATTCCCAGATATGAGTTGCCTCAACCGTTGAGTAGATTGCAGCCTAGTTCACATTTCTTTATCATCTGCTAACAGGCATCTTCATAAGGAAAACAAGTTGATGGATCGGTTGAGCTTTAGCATATTTCAGCAGTTTTGGACGATTGCCAAGTCCTACTGGTCAGGAGATGAAAAATGGCAAGCCAGAGGGTTACTGCTAGGGGTTGTGCTGTTTCTGCTGGCGTATACCGGGTTAAGTGTCCTCCTCAATAACAAGCGAGGGGTACTGATCTCAGCCCTTTCCGCCCAGGATGAGCCGCGCTTCTGGCAAACTGTCATCATTTTCATCGGCGTATTGGTAGTCTATGCACCCCTGTTAGCAGGCTATACCTATCTTCGCGATCGCCTGAGTTTGCAATGGCGGCAATGGCTGACCCATCGATTTGTAGACAATTACTTTCGAGATCGCGCTTACTACAACCTTCAGATCTTAGGGACAGAAATTGATAACCCAGACCAACGGATCGCAGAAGATGTTCGCAGTTTTACCCAAGAATCTCTCACCTTTTTGTTGGTACTGATAGAGTCCGTGTTGTCAGTGATTGCCTTCAGTAGTGTACTTTGGGGCATTTCTCGACCCCTGGTGTTTTTTCTGGTATTGTATGCCCTGATTGGCACCCTGGTGACAACAGTCGTATTTGGTAAGCCGCTCGTCAGACTCAACTTTGAACAACTCAAGAAGGAAGCCAATCTCCGCTTTAGCCTGGTACGAATTCGCGAGAATGCGGAAGCGATCGCCTTTTATGGCGGAGAGGAACGGGAGTCAAATCAGGTTAAACAGAAGTTTCACGATGTCTTTGAGAATGTCAAACGACTGCTGGTTTGGGAACTCAACTTAAATATTCTCACGAATGCTTATGAGTTTATCCCCTTCATCTTGCCAGCTCTGGTTGTCGCACCCGCGATTTTTGCCGGAGAAATAGAGGTTGGCAAAGTTTCTGAGGCACAGGGAGCTTTTATTCGAGTCTTTTTCTCGCTCAATGTTGTTGTTGCTCGCTTCCAGGCACTAACCACTTTTGGAGCTGGAATTAACCGTTTGTACACTTTTGCTGAGTTTTTAGCACAAAAAGAAGCACTGCAGGTATCTGATGAGCAACCAAGGATTCAAACGGTTAAAGCCGAACATTTGGGTGTTGAACACCTCAGCATACAAACTCCCAATTATCAGCGGACTTTAGTAGAGGATTTGTCTGTGGAGTTACCTCCTGGAGGTGGACTTTTGGTAATGGGACCTAGTGGTTGTGGCAAAAGTTCGCTGCTACGTGCGATCGCCGGGTTATGGAATTCTGGCAAGGGCACGATCTTTCGTCCTGAACCCGACCAGATACTATTTCTGCCGCAGCGTCCCTACATGGTACTAGGCACCCTCCGCGAGCAACTACTCTATCCCAACACTCACCTTGAGGTTGAAGACCAAAACTTGCGGCAAGTCCTGGAGCAAGTGAATTTAGCGGGTTTGGATGAGCGATTTGGTGGCTTTGAGGCGGAACAAGATTGGGCAGATGTCCTATCGTTGGGAGAACAACAACGGCTTACCTTCGCTCGGTTACTGTTGAACAAACCAAACTATGTCATCTTAGACGAAGCAACTAGTGCCCTGGATCTAGAGAATGAGGAACAGTTATATCAACATTTGCAAGCACTTGGGACTACCTTTTTGAGTGTAGGTCATCGCTTGACATTGGCAAACTACCATCAGTCTTTGCTAGAACTCTCTCAGGACAAAACCTGGCATATGAAACAACCTTTGGATCTTATCAAAGAAGAACCATTGTTAGAACTTCCATCAACCACCTAATAATATTAAGAGTATGAAGTTTGCTGAACGCATGACTCGTTTAGGCACTGAATCAGCTTTTGAGGTTTTAGCTAAAGCGAAAGACTTAGAGGCACAAGGCAGAAATATCATTCACCTTGAAATTGGTCAGCCAGATTTTCAGACACCAACCAACATTTGTGAGGCAGCTTTTCAAGCAATGAAAGCTGGATATACTGGCTATGGACCTGCACCTGGACTATTGGAATTTCGTGAGGTTGTGGCTGAGCATATTGCCAAGACGCGAAATGTTGAAATTCATCCAGATGAAGTTGTTGTGACTCCGGGAGCTAAACCAATAAT
>JAFAVL010000659.1 GCA_019242465.1 Chroococcidiopsidaceae cyanobacterium CP_BM_RX_35
GTATGACTTTACTTCCCAAGAGTTGCGGGCGGCGGAAGACCCGGAGTTTGAGACCTTCTACACCAAGAACATTCTGCTGAACGAGGGGATGCGGGCCTGGATGGCGCCGCAAGACCAACCCCATGAGCAATTCATATTCCCTGAGGAGGTACTGCCCCGTGGAAACGCCTTATAATTCATCTTTTAACAGTTCTTTAGCCTTAGGAGGCGGTCGCGACTTAGAGTCGTCTGGTTTTTCCTGGTGGGCTGGTAACGCTCGTCTGATCAATTTATCTGGCAAACTGCTCGGCGCTCACGTTGCTCATGCAGGATTGATTGTCTTTTGGGCTGGAGCGATGACTTTGTTTGAGGTCGCTCACTTTATTCCAGAAAAGCCCATGTATGAACAGGGCTTGATTCTGTTACCTCACCTAGCAGCTCAAGGTTGGGGTGTCGGTGCTGGCGGTGAAGTTGTTGATACCTTCCCCTTCTTTGTAGTTGGGGTGCTGCACCTGATTTCCTCAGCTGTTCTAGGTTTAGGCGGCATTTATCATGCCGTCCGTGGTCCTGACACCCTAGAAGAATACTCTTCCTTCTTCGGTTACGACTGGAAAGACAAGAATAAGATGACCAGCATCATCGGGTTTCACCTGATCATCCTGGGAATTGGTGCCTTCCTATTGGTGCTGAAAGCCATGTTCTTTGGTGGCTTGTATGACACTTGGGCACCAGGTGGGGGTGATGTGCGGGTCATTACTAACCCAACGCTGAACCCAGCTGTCATCTTCGGTTACGTATGGAGATCTCCCTTCGGTGGCGAAGGTTCGATCGTTAGTGTCAATAACTTGGAAGATGTCGTCGGCGGTCACATCTGGGTTGGTTTACTCCTGATTGTTGGCGGTGTTTTTCACATTCTCACTAAGCCTTTTGCCTGGGCTCGTCGTGCGTTTATTTGGTCAGGAGAAGCTTACCTTTCCTACAGTTTGGGTGCAGTCTCCCTAATGGCCTTTATTGCCACCTGCTACGTCTGGTTCAATAACACTGTCTACCCCAGCGAATTCTATGGTCCTACGGGTCCAGAAGCATCTCAAGCTCAAGCACTTACCTTCTTGATTCGCGACCAGCGTTTGGGTGCAAACGTAGGCTCTGCTCAAGGTCCGACTGGTTTGGGTAAGTACCTGATGCGCTCTCCCACTGGCGAAATCATCTTCGGTGGTGAGACAATGCGCTTCTGGGATGTCCGCGCTCCTTGGTTAGAGCCCTTGCGGGGTCCTAACGGTCTAGATTTGGATAAAATTAAGAACGATATTCAGCCTTGGCAAGCACGGCGTGCAGCTGAGTATATGACTCATGCACCTCTGGGTTCTTTGAACTCTGTGGGCGGTGTGGCTACGGAGATTAACTCTTTCAACTTTGTGTCTCCGCGTTCTTGGTTGGCTACCTCTCACTTTGTTTTATCATTCTTCTTCCTAGTAGGACATTTGTGGCACGCAGGTCGCGCCAGAGCAGCTGTTGCTGGTTTCGAGAAAGGGATTAACCGCGAAACTGAGGCAGTGCTAGCTATGCGTGACCTTGACTAATGCGGTAGGCTACTCTTTTGTTCTCTGTCGAGATAATTAAAAGGCTCCTGGTTTCCCCCAGGAGCCTTTTTTTGTCCCTCCTGCAATAATGAGAATTGACGGCTCAAGCTATTGGTTTATAAACCATGCATGATTCTGATTTGACAGGCGCCTTGGTATGGACGTCTGAAGCCAAGGTAAAGCTGAAAAATATTCCTTTTTTTGTACGGGCACAAGCTCGCCAGCGAATTGAACACCTAGCACGTGCATCTGGGCATGAAACTGTAACAGTTGAGTTGGTCGAGCAGGCAAGAGTCGAGTTTGGGCAGTGAGCGATTAGTGTACACTATTGACCTGAATTCAGGTATATAAGGTACTCTAACAGTTGTGCCAAATGTGATGTGAGGAATTCTGATGCTATTCCGCCGAAAGCGTCCTTTGGATGCTAAATCCAAATGCTTCAATAAAAATCTGAGCTGGCGGGAGCAGGCTGCCAGAGCCACTGAGAGCAGAACGTTGAGCCTTGCTATTATGGCTGACATACTCGCTTTAATCCTGCCCCTAGCCTCCCCATCACCGCTAGGACCAGAGCCTACCCTAGCACAATCATCACAACAGCCAGATTCGCAAATCTTTCCTCCCACTTTCAATCCCGACACGACATCCGGTACAGATAAAGCCCCAGCTGTCACTTGTAATAGCAACAGTGCCTCCGCCCTGCAGTTGACTAAGTTTTTAGGTAGCTGGGTTCAGGCAGCGAACTGGGTTGAGAAACCTGAAGTAGGTATGGATGGGCTGATCCAGAAAATTGGTCCTCAGATAATGGCATTCCTGAGTCCTAGCCCTTGGCCAGAGGTCAATCAACGGGCACGACTAGCTAGGGTTCCTGTGATCATGTACCACGATATTTTGCCGCAGAAAGAAGTGTTCTTTGATATCACCCCACAAGAGTTTGAACAACATCTGCGGCAGATTCATGACAATGGTCTGACACCAATTAGTCTTGACCAGCTGGTTGCCCATCTTAGAACAGGACTACCACTACCAGAAAAGCCAATTCTGCTAACTTTTGATGATGGATATGAAAGCGCTTATAAATACGTCTACCCTCTGCTAAAACAGTATGGCTATCCAGCTGTTTTTTCAATTTATACCAAAAATATTGGGATCAATACTGGTAGAGAACATGTAACTTGGGATCAACTGCGGGAGATGGCAGCTAACCCTTTAGTCACAATCTCGGCTCATAGTGTCACTCACCCTCAGGATGTAACTGTTTTGTCGGATGCCAACCTCCGAATGGAGATAGTAAAGTCAAAACGCATCATTGAGTCTGAGCTAGGTATTCCCATCCGTTACTTTACTTATCCAGAAGGCAAGTACGATGCGCGAGTAGAAAAGTTTGTGCAAAAGGCAGGCTATGTAGCAGCGCTGACAATGAATGACCTCGAAGACCGCTTTGCTGGACAGTCAAAGAATTTACTAGCAATTGACCGCATTGGGCAATCGGGTTTACAAAATGCGATCGCCCAAGCTTGGGGAGGACCAAAACTGCCGAATTGGGGTGGAGGATTTGACTTTAATACACAGATTAAAGTCACGAGAGTCACTATTGACAGAAGTCGATTGATTATGGTGTCTGGCGGTAGACCAATCACGATTCATGCCAATAGTCGCTACCAAGTCCCGCAAATTATAGCTGGCACTAATGCAGTTGCTGCCGTCGATGGCGGCTTTTTCTCACTGCATTACTTGAATTCTAATGAAATGATTGGACCAGTGCTGAGTCAAAATGAACATAAATTTATCCCTGGTCTTAAGTATGAAAACACAAAGTCGGTTGGACGACCACTGGTACTCATCAGTCCGCAAACTGTGAAGTTTATTCCTTTCGATCAGACTAAGCACAATACTCTTGCAGGCATCAGTGCCGAAATGCCAAACGTCACTGATGCCTTTATCGCCGCTGCCTGGCTTGTCAAAGATAACCAACCACAACCTGCTAAGAATTTTGGCAATTTGGTAGATTTTGCTGTAGCTCGTAACCGCGCTTTTTGGGGAATTAATCAGCAGGGGCAACCGATGATTGGTGTAACCTTGAATCTGGTTGACGCGATATCGCTGGGAGAAAGATTGGCCAAGGCGGGGTTCCGAGATGCGGTTATGGTTGACTCTGGTGCCAGTAGTTCACTCGCCTACAAAGGTAAA
>JAFAVL010000849.1 GCA_019242465.1 Chroococcidiopsidaceae cyanobacterium CP_BM_RX_35
CGAACTCAACCCTCGATCGAACAAATCTCTAGTATTGTTCCGTCGACAAATGAACTGGAATGGCATTTTGGCTAAGCGGAAAGTGACATCCCAGAACAGAAGCTTAACTCAGGTTCAATTACAGCAAGCGATCGGCTATATTCGCACGCATCTTGACCAGGATTTGTCGATCGTTCAACTTGCCAAAATCATTAATATCAGCCCGACTTACTTTGCTAGTTTGTTCAAACGCGCCACCGGGATTTCGCCGCGTCAGTATGTAATTCAACAGCGCGTGAAACGGGCGAATCTACTGCTGAGAACAACGGATTTGTCGATCGCGGACATCGCTTTCCAGGTTGGATTTTCCAGTCAAAGCCATCTCACACAACAGTTTAAACGCCTCACCCAGATGACTCCGAAACAAGTTCGCTAACACCATAAGAATCTGAAAGAAATTGAGCGTTAGAACTTCGTACACTTCAGATGAATTGGTTGAGATGTTGTTAAATTAGGAGCAAATTCATGGATCTGAGTCATGTCCACGCCTTCACCAATGCAATGCAGAGCAAAGATCTTGAGGCTATGCTAACTCACATGGCTGACGACGTGACCCTCAAAACTCCCTTCGTCGCCGAGCCGTTCATCGGTAAGGCAGCAATCAGACCCGTCGTCGAAGTCCTCTTGAGCGTGGTTGACAAGTTTGACTTCCTCGAAACGATGCAGGGTGCTGAGCATGTGTCTGAGTACTTCAAAGTGACAGTCGGATCGATCGAGTTGGACGGCATGGACTATTGGCGCATCAACGAAGCAGGCTTGATACAAGAGATGACCGTCCTGTGGCGTCCCCTTCCAGCAGTGGTAGCGGTGCAGAAAAAGTTAGGTCTTGCTGACGACTAATCAGCTAACGAGATATTTCGTTCTTAATTACAACGCAGCAGAAAAACACTTCAGTAGATAACTTGCCATTTGCAAATTAAAGGAAAACTGGTAGTGATATGGAAGTATTGGTGAGGTATAACTCTTGCCCATCAGCATTCTGTATAATATTAGCTAATGCAAATAATCCTCACATAATCGCCCACAAATTAGCATTTTTGATGACAACAATTTTGGCGTTCTTACTTTATTCATTTGTATTGGTACTATCTAAATTAACACGAGAGTCAATAGAATTATCCCATAGAGCATGTGAAAAACCTTCAGAACGAGTCTGTCCTACCTGTAGCTCTGAGCACTTGATTAAAAATGGTTCGGTTCATCACGGCAAGCCAAAATATCAATGTAAAAGCTGCGGTCACCAATTTGTTGTCAATCCTACTAACTCACCTGTTTCAAGGGAAATCAAACAACTGATTGATCGGCTCTTACTTGAGAGAATATCTCTCCCTTGGAATTGCCAGAGTGACTCGAGTAAGTTGGTCTTGGTTACAAGGTTATCTCAGTCAAAAGCTAGCTCAGACTCCCCGCCAGGGCAGGATTACAAGAAAACTATCAGATAAATTGACCATTGAATGTGACGAGATGTGGTCGTTTGTCAATCGCAAGAAAAATGAGGTTTATATCTGGCTAGCGATTGACTGCAATTCTCGAAAAATTATCGGCTGTTTTGTAGGAGATAGAACTCGAAAATCAGCTCGTAAATTATGGGCTTCTTTACCAGATATTTATCAGCAATCTGACGAGAGCCTATACAGATTTTTGGCAGGCTTACAAAACAGTTATTCCCCATGAGCATCACCCTTGCTGTTGGTAAAGAAACAGGTCTAACTAATCATATTGAATGATTGAATAATACCTTCAGACAACGGGTTTCTCGACTGGTAAGAGAAAGTCTATCATTTTCCAAAAAGTTGAACAATCATATGGGAGCGATTTGGTACTTCATTCATGGCTACAATGCAGAGCTGGAGATGATTTGAGCATCACCACTACTTCCATATCACTACCCAAATGATGTGGCATGAACGAAGACAGCGCGATCCGGCTCATAAATGGTTGAGATCGCAATTGAGCGAAATTCTCGAATACTAAAAAACGGTTTGCTATCACTCTTTAGGTGCGACTCCTAGCCTTGCGGCAATGCGTTTTGCCGTCATTAACCGGGCTTCTGTAATCGCTCGACTATTCGATCGCGCTGCTGCTAAAATCTCAGGCGGTGCGCTTGTGGGTGTACCACTGTTAAACGGCGGTTCAGGCGCATATTGAATTTGCAGTTGAATCTCTTGAGCCACGCGATCACCGCGTAGCAGCGCAGCCACTCGCAGAGCGCCATCAATTCCGGCAGTAACACCTGCTGCACTCACAAAAGCGCCATCGATCACCACCCGTTCATCTATAGGAATCGCCCCAAAATACTCCAGCAGATCAAAGGCTGACCAATGCGTGGTCGCCCGCACTCCTTTGAGTAAACCCGCCGCGCCGCAGAGCAATGCTCCCGTGCAGACGGAAAACACGTATTTTGCATTCACGGCTTGCTCCCGAATAAAGGAAAGCACCGTCTCGTCTTCCATCAATGCCTCCTGCCCATACCCACCTGGTACAAGCAGCAGGTCGAGCGGCAGTGATTCGGAGAGCGTTTTCTCTGGGGTTAAAATCAAGCCTTTGACATCTTTCACGGGCAGCTTCTCTTTCCATAAAACATGGAACGTAGAATTCGGCACCCGCGAGAGGACTTCAAAGGGAGCGGTAAAGTCGGTCTGATCAAGATTTGGAAAGATAATGGCACCAATATTGAGGTGAGTTTCCTCTGATATATATTTCATATCGCCTCCTAATGCTCACACTGATTTTAATGTAAGTGCTGCTGTTGCCTCAATCTCAACCAATGTTTCTGGAGAGGCAAGTGAGAAAACGCCGATTCCAGTCACAGATGGACGCGACTCCCCCAGAAATTGCGCGAGAATCGGTGCGATGGTTTCTATGAATTCCCCAAATTCACCCCGAACGTAGATGCGAAGGCTAAGCAGAGACGCTACCGAGCTTCCCAATGCATCGAGAAGGTTGTGTCGCAAAAAGAGAGGGAGATGGTAGGGGAGGAAAGCTTCGTTGTTACTGCGCTTGCTGCCTATGTCTACTCCCCCTATATGCAAGTGGCGTCATTTTCAAGCAGAGCTCATTTGCTTAAATAGGGGGTGTTACTGTCGGTAGGCGATATCCTAGCGAGACTTGGAGGAAAGAATGCAGGAACGGGGAGTGGAAGTAGACCATTCAACCATTAACCGTTGGGTGTTGAAATACGCCCCAGAATTGGACAAACGGATGGGTG
>JAFAVL010000142.1 GCA_019242465.1 Chroococcidiopsidaceae cyanobacterium CP_BM_RX_35
TTCCCGGTCCTGATGTAGGTATTATTCAAGATTTTGATCGCTAGCACCGAAGCGATGAAGACGAAAATGGCGTTCAACCCCATGATTTCGAACGGCTTACCCCATCGGCGCAATCGGCGCACTTCAATCAATTCATAACAGGTTGCCAGTAAGAGCAACGCCCAACCAGCACTGAATATGACATAGGAACTCGTCCATAGTTTTTTATTAATAGGGAACGTTCCTCCCCACACCCATCCAGCAATCAAGCAACCAATGCCAGATAGTACCAACCCTAAACTTGTGCGTGACTTGACAGGCTGGGTGCGTAACCACTCACCACTGAAATATCCAGCTAAGACAGTAACCACAGATGGTAAGGTACTGAACAGTCCCTCTGGGTCTCCCATTGAGTTGAAAGAGTCTAAACGATATAGATGCTGGGTGCCAATTGCCAATCGATCAATATATGCCCCTAAATTCCCTGAGCGACTTAGATTAGCAATACCGTAGCCAGGGACTGGCACAAAAGACATCGCTACCCAGTACCCCACCAGCAACAGCGCTGCTAGTATCCATTGACCTCGACGCGGCAAGTTAAGGACTATCAAAGCTGCAAGCAGGTAAGCAATACCGATCCGCTGTAGCACGCCCATAATCCGGATGGTGCTGAAATTGTAAGTGGGAAAACCATTCAGCAGCAACCCCAGGGCAAAGAGCAGGCAACCGCGACGCCCAACTCGCCAGTAAACAGTCCCACTTACTCTATTACCTTGAGCTTGCTCAACGCAGTCGCCGGAGCCGCCTCCGGCGAAACGTTGAGTGTGTTTAGCAAGTGAAAAGGCCATTGCTACACCGACAATAAATAGGAAGAAAGGAAAAACTAAGTCTGTCGGCGTGCAGCCATTCCAGTCAGAATGCAGCAAGGGGCTATATACCTGGTCCGCTAGTCCCGCTTGATTGACTAGGATCATACCCGCGATGGTAATACCCCGAAAGACATCAAGGGAGGTTAGGCGCAGAGATGGTTTTGGGTCAAACATGGGTATAGCGAACTGGGGAGTAACACCATACTGACGTACTCAAGAGCACTAATCGCAAAGTAGGGCATATTTCCTCATTCCCCACACCCCTCAGATGCATTTCTACCGTCGTTATGGCAACCGAGGCAGGGCTAGCCTCGCCCTCTTTGCTTGAAGCTCTTGTTCTTTAATTCGCAACTCTGATTGTCTTTTTAAGAACTCTATGTGAGACTGACACTCAGCCTGAGTTTCTAGAACCCTTGTCATCTGTTGTTCTAGAACTTTAAGGCGCAAAGATAGGTCATTAACCTGCTGTTGTAGGTAAACAGATTCTGTTTTTTCCATGGTCGTCTCTCGCAAATAGTACATGCATACTATAAGCTACGCTCCTGAATTAGTCTAGTACAGGTATACTAAAATTGTTGCTCAACGTTTCGTTCCTTGGTGGCTCCGGCGCTCGCGTTGAGCGCAAGCTCAATATGAATTTCCGAGATATAGAGCAGAGTCAGTATGGTTCATGCACAGCCAAACCCTCAGTTAAAAGATTTGCCACAGCGACGATGGAGTGTAAATGATTACCATTGCATGATTGCATCGGGTATTCTCACTCAAAGCGATCACGTTGAGCTTTTAGAAGGATGCATCATTGAAATGGTACCGCAGGAGCCGCCCCATGCTTCTATTACGTCAAGTTTTGGCAATGATTTTGTAATGTTGTTTGCGGGTAAGGCTTGGGTGCGCCAACAGTTGCCAATTACCATTGCCCCCAACTCAGAACCTGAACCAGATGTTGCATTGGTGCGAATTGACCCAAACCGATATCGCGATCGCCATCCTGTTCCAGAAGACATTTATTTATTGATTGAAGTATCTCACTCAACACTGAATTACGATCGCCATCACAAAGCGAAGATCTATGCCAAAGCCAACATTCCAGAGTATTGGGTAGTGGATGTCAATCAACAACAAATCTTGGTTTTCCGCGAGCCTCAAGAAGGCTCCTATCAGGTTGAACAGGTATTGGGCGTGAACGATGCGATTATCCCTCTAGCATTTCCAGATGTGAGGGTTGAGCTTTCCAATCTGTTTGTTTAAGAGTAAAAAACAAAGGCAAGAGGAACTCAACGTTACCCCTTGCCCAGTAAAGCTAATAGCCAAAAGCTGCTTGCTTAGAAGCTTCTATCAACAATATCTTTGGCTTTGTCTTTGATATCTTCTTTTGTGTGTATGGCAGCAGCTTGATCCTGCTTAGCTTGACCTTCAACTTTGTCTCTAGGATCACCTGTAATGTCACTTACAGCTTCCTGCACCTTACCTTCAACGTTCTTGGCAACTGCTTTTGCTCGTTCTTCAAGACTCATCTTGTTCTCCTTAATTTCAACAGAAGAAAGACAACTAGTATGTATTGATTATCACCACTTAATGTTGCAAATGCTATCTCTCCGTGGGTAGACGTATTTTATAAATCATCTCTCTTTAGTAGGAGATTCAAGGCAATTTATTGCTGCTAAATCAGCAGATGTGTTGCAATTAAATAACATTGGGTCATCTTCTGGCAGGGGCAGCAGTTGTACAGAATGTTGTATTAGCCACTGCTGAAAAGATCGACCACCCTGTTGAATAAAGTCTGTCAAAGTTGGCAGACAACTGCAGCGGTAGAAACCGCACAAGGGTTCCCAACCCTTGGCGTGTCGCGGCAGCAGAGCAAAAGCATCTTGACTTACACTGGGCAGTCCATCTGCCCATCGTTGCAATATCTCAACCCGTAGTCGTGGTAAATCACAAGCCAGCAAAAGAACCCAGTCGGTTTGAACTTGAGCTAGCCCCTGAGCAAACCCAATTAGTGGACCATGAGGTAGGGGCAAAGTTGCTTTGCTGGATGAGGATAAAACTTCGCCTGTACTCTCTCCTGGTAGAGGAACTTCCTGGAGCAACTGACAAGTTGCTGGGAGCAAATGCTGATAGCGTTCTGGCCAAGGTGTAACGACATAAACTGAGCTGGTACAGTTCTGAGCAACCTCACAGACCAGCTGGAGCATTGGGACACCTTGAATTGGCAACAAGGCTTTATCTTGACCCATACGAGAACTGCGACCCCCCGCAAGTACGATGGCTGAGAGGGAAGCGGAATTTACCATGTATTTATAAGTTGTACTTTGTGCAACGAGAGGACCTCCTTTTCTTAGCTTAAAAGCTAGAGAGGACAATCAACGCTAAGAAGATGTCAAATTGTACAAATGCCTTGTAGACTTATTAATGAGAACGTAGGAGAAATCCAAAATGGAAGGCTCTGGCAGTAGTAGCAGCCAGGTCATTGCTCAAATAGGGTTGGCCGAGGAACCTCCTTTAGGGTTTCCTCAGCCAAGCCACCTGGCGGTATCTCTGATGAACTTATCTGTGTTGACTCCGATCTAGAGTTTTCCAGTTCATCTCTGACCGCCAGTGCAATTGACGGTCGATCGTAAAGGAGATGAACAATGGAAAGTCCCAGCCATAATTCATAGCCTGATTGGATACATTCCTGTCTAACAAAGACAATATGGAAGTATTCAATTAGGTTGTAGTCTTGTAAGTCCTAGCTATAACTTCAAAGGGAGTAGGGGAATAGGGGAGTAGGGTTATCCCACGTTTTAAAACATGGGATTGAAAATATGGACGCCTTGTGCCGGAGGCTCCGCACTTTATACCTCTGCCATCCGCCATCTCGGTATAATTCGAGCGCTGACTCGTTCTGCATCCAACCCACAACGCGCATTTTTCATAAATTCCCTATTTCCTTACTCCCCTATTCCCCTACTCCCTGCTTTTGTTGTGATGAATTTGCAATTTTCAACCACTCTGTTTGTCTCGCGTTGAGAGGTTAGAG
>JAFAVL010000327.1 GCA_019242465.1 Chroococcidiopsidaceae cyanobacterium CP_BM_RX_35
AGCAGCCCAAGAGGTTTTGCAGCTCCTAATAGCCAAGCAATTACCTGAGGCACGGGTGACTTTAAGCCGTTACGTTGGTCGGGATACAGAAAATCTTTCTGAGCCAGAAATTCTGCGAGCAGTTTTAGAGACGGTAGCGGAAAACGCCACAGATGGGGTGATGGCTCCACTGTTTTACGCACTAGTCGGGGCATTTTTGCCAGTCATTGGCTGCGTTCCCCTAGCTCTAGCCTATAAAGCCGCGAGTACCCTAGATTCCATGGTTGGATATAAGGAAGCCCCCTACACCGATTGGGGTTGGTTCAGCGCGCGGCTGGAGGATAGGCTAACTTGGCTGCCCTGTCGGTTAACAGTGATGACCTTAGCGCTACTATCTGGAAAGCCACGCCAGGTTTGGCAAATCTGTCGGCGGGATGCGATAAAAGACCCTAGTCCTAATTCTGGTTGGAGTGAGTGTGCCTATGCAGCTGTGCTAGATGTCCAACTAGGGGGTATGAACTGGTATCGCGGGGTTCTCAAACATAAACCTCTTTTAGGAAACCCCATTTGTCCCATCACGCCAGAACAAGTTTACCAAGCTTTGCAACTAACTCGGTATTGCTTTTTAATCTGGCTGGGAGTGGCGTTAGCATTCGGTTACGCTTCTAATCTAGAGTTCTATCCTTATGCCTACCAAAGTCGTTGAAATTTTATCGCCAGCAGAGATCCGCCGTACCCTGACTCGTCTTGCCTCCCAAGTGGTAGAAAGATCGCGAGACTTGTCAGCACTCGCAATTCTAGGTATTTACACGAGAGGCGTTTTCTTGGGTCATATATTGGCGCGTCAGATTGAGATGCTTGAAGGAGTTACAGTCCCAGTAGGGGCGATAGACATTACATTCTACCGAGATGACTTAGATCGGATCGGGGTAAGAACTCCGGCTAAAACCGATATTCCCTTCGATCTAACTGGCAAAACAGTTTTGTTGGTAGACGATGTGATCTACAAGGGACGCACGATTCGAGCCGCACTGAACGCAGTGAACGAGTATGGTAGACCAGCAGCTATTTGGTTAGCTGTATTAGTGGATCGAGGTCATCGTGAATTGCCAATACACCCAGACTTTACTGGCAAGTACCTGCCTACTGCTAAGGAAGAAAAGGTCAAGGTTTACATCCAAGATTTGGATGGGCGGGATGCGGTGGAATTGATTAGCTAATTCTGCCAGCATCCTTAGCTACGTAGCTTTACGGATGTGGGAATTACGTATAATCTCTTAGGTTCTCTCCATCTCTAGCTGAGAAAACCAGTATTTTCCAGGTATCTTTTACTAACTTATTTAAGGTAGATTAAATGGCAATATAGCTATTTAACAAAGCTGCTTTTAAACACCTGACTTTATAAAAATCAGTAATTCTTGCGGCTGTATTTTAAGGAATACCTTTATCCTCAAACAAAGCATGATATTTCTATGATTTTACCTGATTTCATTTAGAGATATACGAATCTTTTAACGTTGACAAAATTTGCTTGATTGTTTAAGATTCTACGAGCAGACAAAAATCTGCAATCTAAAGCTACGGTGTGTATAACCTGATGCTATGGTGAATTATCATCCCTAAGCCTTCAGGGCAGAAATTAACGTGTTTTCTGTATTAATGGCTTAAGTTACGCGACTGAACTCACTGGGGTGGGTAAGCACGCATGAGAAATGGCTGAATGGCTAGCTACCTAAGGTAGGCTATGCAAGATTTCGCATTGTCCAAATTCCAGATCGGCTTTTACTCAGGAGTTCTCTTGTGAAAAATAATTCCTTGTTTCTGAATCCTCAGCTTGTGGTACTGCCTTTGTTAACCTTGCTGTTTGGTACAGGTCGAGCTTTAGCAGATTGTGCGAACCTTCAACCTTTCCAAAATAATAATTCTAGTGGCGCTAATTATGTATCGCTTCCAACAAATACAGTTGGTGATGGAACACCGCAAAGCTGTACAGAAGCTGCTTTCACAGATGCGATAGCTCAGGGAGGATTTATTACCTTTAATTGCGGTTCTTCCCCCAATTCTCCATATACTTTGTCTCTAACTTCAGAAAAGACAATTGCGAAGGATACTGTCATTGATGGCGGAAACAGTGTCATTTTAGATGGAGGCGGTAAAGTCCGGATATTGAGTCTGGTAGCTGTTGGTACCAACTTCGAGGCAAGGACCCCAAGCTTAACAGTTCAAAATTTAACCTTTCTCAACGGTCATGCAACTACGGACCCTAGTGATCCAGTAACTGGACAACAGAGTACTTCTCCTATAGGCGGTGGGGCGATCTATCGATTAGGAGGCGTCCTGAACGTAATCAACAGTAATTTTGTCAACAATACAGGTCCATTAACGGGTCAGGATGAGGCGGGCGGTGCTATCTACACAGTTGGTGGAGGAACAACAACCATTTCTGGTAGCTTTTTTAAAGCCAATCGAGCTAGTAATGGTGGAGCTATAGCAGTGCTTGGCAGCGGTTTAACCATTATCGATAGCCAAGTGGTGGGAAACCAGGCAACAGGTACTGGTGGCAACCCCGGTGACGGCGGTAATGGAGGAGGGATTTATATAGATGGAAACAATCAAACTGTTAATCTGTGTAAGGTGATTGATAACAATAACCAAGGAAATGCCTATGGTGGCGGATTGATTCGTGTGGTTGAGAACTTTAATGGTCCAACAATAATCGATCAATCGGAATTTAATGGAAATCGGGCTGCTTTTGCGGGTGGAGTTTATTTGCAAGGCACGAATCCTTCCCTAACAAATTCGAGCGTTATCAATAATCAAGTTCAGGAAATTAATGGTATTGGTCCCGCTTTCCCTAACTTATTTGTTGTGCAAGGTTCAGTGGAAGATTTGAGTAGTGATAATATCGGTCCGTAACCGTGATCGGAGTCACTGCTTTGGTTACCATTAATCTTACTTAAGATCTGTCTTGTTTGCTAGTCACAGTTGCTGTCTCTAGAGGTAAGCACCATAGCTTCCATCTTTGAATCTTGGGAGTGTATTGAGCGGTTCAGGGAAGCAAATAGGCTCTCGCTATTCCCCAACATCCAGATACACCAAGCACTTGAAGTTTTGATTAATTCTGTACAGGCGCTTAAGCTGGCAAACGAGCAGGTAGGATAGTTGAGAGTGCAAACGGCAAATAAGCTGAGACAATATCTTGTAGTGACGCTCTAAAACTTCTTGTGTCGCAGTTACTTACAAGCTTTCTGCAAACGTTTGAGTAGTTGCATCAATAAAATTCCTGAAGTAGTATCAGGGAGGAATTGTTCTAGACGTGTTGAGTGTCCTCTACAAAAAAACCAATGCTGCAATCTCAGGTTAGTCTTCTGTCACTAGTTACTGCGGCAACAGCTGCTTTTAGCACTGCTTTGAGTCTGACTTCAGCTCCTGCTTTAGCAGACTCTTTTGATTTTGGTTACTCCGGTTCTGGGATCACAGCTAGTGGGATTTTGACAACCAATCCTTACGATCCATCAATCGTTAATCCAAATACTGGACAACAAACTGGTGGCTACTTGATTACAGGTATCACTGGACAAAGGAATGGAAATTCCATAGACATGTTGCTATCTCCCAATACTGTTGGGGGGAACGATAATTTACTATTTACGATCTCTCCTTATATCGATAAGTTTGGGTTTGCTTACCAAAGTGGAGGGATAGACTACTACAACGCATTTAACGTTGCTGGAGGATACTTCGAACAATCATCGCAAACCTCTTCTGCTACACCGCTCACAAGTTTTACTATCACACCCCCATCTCCACCCCCTCCCACACCTGTGCCTGAGCCATCAGAAGAAATGGTTGTAGTGGTGATGGGAGTATGGATTGGTGGGGCTTGGGGGCTGAGGAAGACAAAGGCTGTATTGTCTCAGCGTGCTTAATGTATCAACCTACTGACATTGGCTCTCCTCAACAAGAAAGGCAGAGGGCAGAGGTATCGGACATCCTTCTGCCCTCTGCCTTCTGGCAACTGAAGGGAGCAAGGGTCTGAGTCCAAGGCGTGAAACTTCGTTTTCACGCCCTACTTATTTGGTAGGGTCTCTTATCTCCTAACCCATATCTTTCCTTCTGCCTTCTGCCTTGCTTATTCAACGAACGCTCAAAGGTTGGCTTACACTGCAAAAGGGATAGAATATGACACATTATCCCTTTTTTGCCCATGACCAAAACCACTGACTTTCTGAGCCACCTCAACCCCAACCAACGTCAAGCAGTGGAACACTTCTGTGGTCCTTTATTAGTAGTTGCTGGGGCAGGTTCGGGCAAAACTAGGGCGTTGACTTACCGGATTGCCAATCTGATTTTGGAACACCGGGTCGATCCAGAAAATATCCTGGCGGTGACTTTTACTAATAAGGCAGCGCGGGAGATGAGGGAGCGTATCCGGAAGCTCTTTGCTGAACAGCTGGCTGTGGCAGAGTACGGTCAGTCCTTAGAGTCATTGGCGGCTGACGAGCAGGTTAGGTTACAGACGCATATATATAAAACCACGATCAAAAACTTGTGGATCGGTACCTTCCACAGTCTGTTCGCTCGCATTCTTCGATTTGATATTGAAAAATACCAGGATGAAACGGGGCATCGATGGAACCGTAACTTTTCCATCTTTGATGAATCCGATGCTCAAAGCTTGATCAAAGACATTGTTACTCAGCAACTGAGGCTAGATGACAAGAAGTTTGAACCCCGTTCGGTCCGCTACACAATCAGCCATGCTAAAAATAAAGGCTTGACACCTCAAAGATTTGAGCGAGAGCAGTCAAATTACCGTGGGCGGGTGGTGGCAGAGGTTTACAGCCATTACCAGAATGCCCTAGCAGCAAATAATGCGCTTGATTTTGATGATTTAATTCTGGTGCCTGTCCAGTTGTTTGGGCAGAACGAGCAAGTCTTAGGCTACTGGCATCAGCGTTTTCGTCACATTCTAGTAGATGAATATCAAGATACTAACCGGATTCAGTATGAGCTGATTCGTCTGTTGGCGACGAATGGGGAAACGAGAAAGAGTGAGTGGGATTGGTACAACCGCTCAGTTTTTGTGGTTGGAGATGTCGATCAAAGCGTGTATGGCTTCCGGGGGGCAGACTATACCGTTTTGCTAGAATTCCAGGATGACTTTGGTGATGGATTGCCGGACGCAGACACCCGCACAATGGTGAAGCTGGAAGAAAACTACCGCTCTCGAGAGAACATTCTGCAAGCGGCTAACCAGTTAATTGAAAACAACACGCAACGCATCGATAAAGTCTTGAAGCCCACGCGTGGAGCGGGGGAACTCATCTACTGTCACAAAGCCGATGACGAAATTACTGAAGCCGAGTTTGTGGTGAGTCAGATCCGCACTTTAGAGCGTCAGCATCCAGAACTGAACTGGGGTAGTTTCGCAGTTCTCTACCGCACTAATGCCCAATCTCGCCCGTTAGAAGAATCGCTAGTGCGCTGGGGTGTTCCCTACAATGTGGTTGGAGGACTGAAATTCTACGATCGCAAGGAAATTAAGGACGTTCTAGCCTACCTGCGAGCGATCGCGAATCCTGCAGATACTGTCAGTCTGCTACGGGTGATCAATACTCCGCGACGCGGTATTGGCAAAGCCACCGTTGATGCACTCGTGACTGCTGCTCAGGAATTAGGCACAACTCTTTGGGAAATCTTAGGCGACGAGACATCTGTGAGAACGTTGGCTGGGCGTTCAGCTAAGAGCGTTACTGGCTTCGCATCATTGATTCAGCGCTATTTAGAACAGGTTAATGTAGTGAGTGCATCCGAGATTGTCCAGGGAGTAATGGAAGAGTCTGGTTATATCCAAGATCTGAAGAATCAGGATACTGACGAAAGCCGAGATCGATTGCAGAATGTCCAGGAACTTTACAACGCTGTACTGCAATTTGAAGAAGAGAACGAAGAAGCGACTCTAGGAGCCTTCCTCGCCAATACTGCCCTCACCTCTGATCTAGATAATCTAAAAGAAGGACAGACACAAGTCTCGCTGTTAACGCTACATGCTTCTAAAGGACTAGAGTTTCCGATTGTCTTCTTAGTAGGGTTGGAGCAAGGACTATTTCCTAACTACCGCTCCTTGGATAATCCATCCGCTTTGGAGGAGGAGCGTCGCCTGTGTTATGTAGGCATTACCCGCGCTGCTGAGCGGTTGTATCTCTCCCATGCTCGCGAACGTCGCCTTTACGGTTCCCGTGAACCTGCTATTCGTTCTCAGTTTCTTGAGGAATTACCCGAAGAATTATTAGCCACGAGACTAACTATAGGTCGAGTGCCTCCCAAAGGGGTAGCGAACAATTCCCCGCAGCAGGTGCGCCAGGATAGTATCTTGCACTGGACTGTAGGCGATCGCATTCTCCATAAAGATTTTGGCATTGGCGAAATCACCTACGTTTTAGGTTCAGGTAAAAAAATCTCTCTAGCGATTAAATTTCCTGGTATCGGTCAAAAAATTATCGATCCTAAAATGACTCAGCTTCAGCGAGTTCAATAGAAATCGATGTTATCTTAAAAGCTACTCTGTCAGACGAACGGAATTAGCAAAAGCCTGATTATTACTCAACCATCAGTCTTAACTAACTGCTACTGATCTTGCACTGCAGTTTAAAGTGGCAGCAAGCAAGGTACAAGATACAAGAACAAAGTATGTCGAAGCTAAGTAACACACCATTTATCTTAGAAAGGTCAGTCATTAATGACCAGGTTTGTTTACTTCTACATGGATTAGGTGGCGGGGTATATGAGATGCAATTACTTGGTGAATATCTTCATCAACAAGGTATAGATGTTCAAGGAATAAACTATCCTGGTCACGAGCAACTAGTTTCAAAAATGCCTGCTTCCACTTGGCAACAATGGTATGAGCATGTCATGGAAACATATAAAAAACTAACTCAAAAATATGCTGCTGTTTCCGTCGTCGGTTTTTCCACTGGTTGCCCTTTAGGTTTATATTTAGCAGCTAATAATCCTGTATACAAGCTAGTTTTACTATCCCCATTTCTAGCAGTTAAGCACGAATGGTATTACTTATTTCGACCAGAAGTCTATCTATCTTCTATCATTGGTCAGATGATTGATAGCTTACCTCGTCTACGGTTGCCGATTCGAGACAAAACAATGCGACAGCTAGCCGAAGAAGTTGCAGTCTTTAAAACATTTAACTTACTATCTGTCAAAAGTGCTATTGAACTCATTAACCTCGTCAAGCCATTGCTACCAACAATTGACGTGCCAACTCTAATTATTCAGTCTTTAAAGGATACAGTGGTTGACCCGGCAGGGGCGAGTTTTGTTTATCAGCAGTTAGGTTCTCGGACTAAGAAGTTGTACTGGTTGCAAGAGTCAGATCACATTATTTTGCTAGATAGAGAACGTGAGGATGTGTTTGTACAAATTGCGGCATTTTTAAAAAAACTATGACTCATATCAGGTATCAAATTCGTCTAACAGTAACCGTCCTTGCCATCCTTTTGGGGCTAACGCTCTTTGCTAGTGGTAGGCAAATCATAAAAAATCCAGTTGTCACATCTGAGACTGTTTATCAGGAACGGGCTGTACACAGTCCTGATGGGATCGGCAAGTTCTATATGGGCAGAGAGATCGCCCAAGTCATGGGACATCAGGCGGCGCTCTGGCTAGAACGCCCAAGTCGTGAGACTGAAGAACAGCCGCAGCGGGTGGTAGATGCTCTGGCTCTAAAGCCGACTGATGTTGTGGCAGACATCGGAGCAGGTACAGGTTACTTTAGCCTGCGTTTAGCTCCACAGGTACCAGATGGTAAGGTGCTAGCTGTGGATCTTCAGCCAGAGATGCTCGACATCATCAATTCCCTTAAACAAGAGCGAAATATTACCAACATTGAGACTGTTTTAGGGAGCGTTACCGATCCTCATCTGGCAACATCAAGTATTGACGACGTCAACGCAGCTCCCGGAGGTTCCTCCTTTGAGAACGTTGACTTAGCGTTAATGGTAGATGCCTATCACGAGTTTTCTTATCCCAAAGAGATGATGGAAGCGATTGTCAAGAGTCTTAAACCTGGTGGCAGAGTGGTTCTAGTTGAGTACCGAGGTGACAATCCTTTTGTTGCGATCAAAGCTCTTCATAAGATGACCCAAAAGCAAGTACGCAGGGAAATGCAGGCAGTGGGTTTGCAATGGCTGGAAACCAAGTACTTTTTGCCTCAGCAGTATTTCATGGTGTTTGGGAAGCAGGTTTGATTATGACGACAGACTTAGTTGTCTTTCGATCAAAGCCTATGCGATTGCTCCAACTAACAAGCCTTGCATTTTTGCTTTTACTAAGCGCGTGTAGCAGCAAAGCCTCTACCGATGAGTCTCAGGAGCTAGAAAACATAAAGTCCTGGGCAGCAACAGCACAGATGGCTGGTAATGCCTGGAGCCAAGGTAACGTGCCGACAGTTTATGCTCAACAAACACTCTCTCAAGCCCAGCAAAAACTTCATCAGGAAACAGAAACACTAGCGCAATCAGCAACAAACCCAACACAGCGTCGTAACATCCTAGAGCAACTACGACTGCTGGAATCGAGCATAAGTCAAATGGCACAGGCAGTTAACCAGAAAGACTACACTGCCATGTCTCAACATCTGAAACAACTGTCAACTCAGGAGCAATCGCTCAACACACTTGCCAAGACTGTAGGTGGGCACCAATGAAAAAAATCCTCCAAATCGCCCTCGGTATTCTGACGAGCATTGGCGGCTTTCTGGATGTCGGCGCGATCGCTACGTCAGCAGAGGCTGGCTCGACATTCGGCTTTCAACTGCTCTGGGTGATCGTCCTGGGCACAATTTGTGTCATCTTTCTAGTTGAAATGGCAGGGCGACTAGCAGCCGTCAGCAAACATACTTTAATGGATGCAGTGCGAGAGCATTTTGGATTCAGATTTCAGTTCATCTTACTATGTGCCGAGATGGGAATCGATTTCTTGGTGCTAGCGGCTGAAATCGGCGGTATCTGCATCGCACTCCAACTGGTAACAGGAATTAACTTTCAGTGGTGGGCTTTACCTGTTGCGATCGCTATCTGGTTACTGCTTTGGAAAGGAACTTTTGGTTTGATTGAAAATGGTGTTGCTTTCTTGGGACTCGTCTCCCTAGCGTTTGTCATTGCCACCTTCAAGCTCCATCCGCCGCTAACTAAGCTTGGTGCAGGGCTGTTACCAACTCTGCCACAGCAGGATATTGCACATTACCTATTCATCGCAGTCAGTATCTTGGGTGCGGTAATCAGTCCATATCTCTTCTATTTCTACTCGTCAGGCGCGAGGGAAGACGAGTGGGATGAAGGATACCTCGGTGTCAATCGTGGTGTCGCTGCTGTAGGTATGAGTTTTGGTAGCGTTGTGTCGATCTGTGTACTGATTGTGGCAGCACTTGTCCTCCAGCCCAAGGGTATTCGTGTGGATAGCTACCAGCAAGCTGCACTCATGCTGACGCAACCCTTAGGCTATTGGGGCTTTTTGCTGTTTGCTGCCACGCTGGGCATCGCCTGCTTGGGCGCAGCACTAGAAATTTGCCTGGACACTGCTTATATTGTGGCTCAAGTATTTGGCTGGAACTGGGGCGAAAGTGTACACCCAAAGGAAGCTGCACGCTTTAGCCTGGTTTACACCGTGTTCGTTTTTCTCGCCTCACTACTCATGGTAGTCGGTATTGATCCCTTAAAACTGACCCTGTTCTCAATGGCACTCACGGCAGTCATCTTACCACTCGAAATCTTTCCTTTCCTGATTTTGATGAATGATGAGCGCTACGTTGGCAAGTATCGCAACGGCTGGATCAGTAACAGCGTTGTCATCTTCACGATCGCCCTGGCTTTTGTTCTAGCGATCGTTTCCATCCCACTAGAATTAATTGCAGGGGGCTGAATATGGATGTTATCCGAGATGTACTCGACCATCAAATAGTCGATCGCAATCAGAAAAAAATGGGTAGAGTTGATGGAATTGTGATCGAATTACGTGACGGGCAACCGCCACGGCTGGCGTACATTGAAGTTGGCATGCCAGCAGTTGCCCGACGACTACACCCTCGGTTTGAACACTGGATAGCCGCATTACAAAGCAAGTGGGGTGCAAGACAAGGCACGTCATTTCGGATTCTGTGTTCACAAGTTTGTGACTTTGGTATTGGTGGCGTTGATATCGTGGTTGATCTCGAAGCTGAAGCAACACCAGTGCTAGCCTGGGAGAAATGGCTGCGAGAGCAGATTATTAATCGGATTCCAGGAGCAGGTTAGTGACACGAGAAATTCAGCTGGAACTGCTGCTAGGCAAACCTGTACAGGACTCAACTGGCAAAACTATCGGGTTGATCCAAGAAGTGTACGCCGAACAGCAAGGTGATGAATGGGTAATTCTGGAATATCTGCTCGGACCTGCGGCTATACTAGAGCGGTTATCAGCTTGGAGGATTGGGCAGGCAATCTTGCCCCTGCTGAGTGCGCGTCGAACCCCTAGTGGATATCGGATACCCTGGGACAAACTAGATTTGACAGATCCTGAAAAGCCATGCCTAGTTTGTTCTCCAGATGAGCTAAAGAAACTATGACATCCTCCCGATACCAACATTAATCCTGGCTGAAAAATATCGGGAAATGAGCGCAATAGCGCGTTAGACACAAAGAACCTATTCCTTTGTGGTTAATTATTAACCAAAGATATTCAAACGGAAATGGTATTATTAATCTTGATGTAAACTTATTAGGAAAATTTTTATTTGACTTCTATGCTATCTCAAGCATCTGGCAATGTTTACTATTGTTGTCGTCTCTTAAGTCAGAAACCACTTCAACATAAGGAAAAATGTTTTAGTCGTAGAACTAGAGCAAAAGACATAGTCAAAAGATTCTGCCATTTTACGACATTGGTGTTATCAGGTTCATTACTAGTTCTTGCTTTTGATAGCATTTTTACT
>JAFAVL010000515.1 GCA_019242465.1 Chroococcidiopsidaceae cyanobacterium CP_BM_RX_35
TGTGAATTCCTGAAAGTATGGGCTCATGTCCACTTTTGGTGATCGGGGTTAGACAGGGTTTTTGCTATCGATTCAACCCCCAGTAGTTTTGATGATTCCGTGTTCAATGCAGTGCTTTGAAAAGCTCCTGTTGATCTCATCTATTGGGATTCCCTGCTACTCTAGTAATCGAGTCGGAACTCAAGTGACCGATTAAAAATCGCTTGGCTAACAAAGGTAAACTGGCTCGACCGTACATCTGGCGTTTGAGCATCTTCAATCGGTTGATCTGCCCTTCCACCTGACCATTGCTCCAGGGTAAGTCAAGCCCCGCTTTGACGGCATCATAATCATCCTGTAGCCCTTTGGCAAACCGCACGAATGCAGCTAAACCACTGTTGCGGCACTGGGTGAGCCAATTGTCCAACAGCTCTGGCTGGCGATGGCGCACCATCTCGACGAAAGTTTGCCCCAGCGTGATGGCGACCGATAAGGTGGGAGAACGCTCTTGTAAGGCTTTGAGTAACAGCTCATCTTCGGCTTGACGATGCTCGGAACGAGCCAGTATCAGCCAGGCAGCTTTCTGAGGTGTCAGAGGGCGACGTTGAGTTACAGGCAGGGGTGCTAACCCTGGTGCAGCGCGACGCTGCCGCTTGGATAGCCCTTGGGCTTGACGCAAGCGGCGGCAATAGCGTGCCACACTGCTATAGCTGGTGGCACAGCCGTTACTTGAGAGGTCTCGATAAAGCTGTTTGGCATCATGGCAGCCCTGGTTCCATCGCTTGAGGATAAACCCTTGATAAGGATCAAGCCGACTTCGGCCCCGATCTCTGCGCTCCCGCCATTCGGGAAAGCTGGGATTGCGAAGATAGCGATATACCGTTTTCACCCCGATACCCAGTTGCTGGGCAATGGCATTTTGAGTCTTTCCTTGCTGATGCAGTTGCCAGACCTGCTGATATGTGGCAAGTCGGCGCTCGCGCACCTGTTGTGCATGGCGGATATCTGCAGGTTCAAGTTCTGGCGGCGGGAGCACTCCTACCAGTGGCGTTGGCTCTGCTGCCACCGTTGGGGGTACACTTGTTTCCACAGGTATCTGAGCGGCTTGCAGCACTTGATGCTGTTGCTGGAAGAGTTCGGTCAGCACCTCTGCCAGGTTGAGTAGTAAATGAAAGCGATCCACCACCTGAATGGCTTGCGGTGCCCCCTGAGTTGCTCCTTGTCTGTAAGCCGCCGCCCGATCTCGGGCAACCACCTGCACCTCTGGATGGGTCTTTAACCACTGTGACAAGGTCTGCGCTTCGCGGTCAGCTAGCAGGGCAATCGGCTGATGCTGTTCCAAATCCACAAGAATCGTGCCGTAGTACCGACCCTTGCGCCAAGCGAAATCATCTACACCCAAAATTTCGACAGACGGCATCTGTGGCAGAGGCAGTCTGGTGATGGCTCGCAAGAGGGTATTGCGACTATAGCCGTAATTGAGCTTTTGGTTGAGCCGAGCGGCAGCAGCACCCCCCAGAGCTAATCCTATAGCGTTTAAGTGTTCTGTCAATCGCACTGTCCGTCGCGCCCAGGGAACTGCTATCTCGGGTAAACGCTCAGTAAAGAGCCGTCGCGGGCAAGCCTGGTTCCGGCAGAAAAACTTACGGACAAGCAGCCGCAACGTCAGAGTGAAGTTCACGCAGGGAAGATCCCGCAGCGTCCGCTCATAGCGGCTATGAATCTGATGGCTGGTACAGTGGCATACTGGGCAATCGGCACAAATCTGGGTAGACGACGCATGCAACACGAGCTTTGGAGCGATTGCATCAAGTGTCCATCCGGTTAATTTCAGGGGATTTGGGTTGGGAAGAAGTGATTGCAGCAGTTGCACAGTAGAGTTCTCAAACAAGGGTTACTCTTCGATCTTGCCTCTCCCTTCTTCAGGATCACCAAAAGTGGACATGAGCCCATACTTTCAGGAATTCACAGCGATCGCCCTTCGTTCATCTGGCGACCATCCAGATGCTTGTGGTGCAGGTGTACTAGCAGATGCCTGAGCATCCAGCAAGACGATGTTGTGCCTTGCCACTCCCTCTTTAGTGACTCCAGTAGGTATCAGCTGCACAGTGGCACCCTTAGTCAATCCCTCACACTCGGCCTCACTCAATGACTTCCAGATTTTCGCTGCCTCTGACCCCTCCGGCTGGCTTAGGTCTAGGAACAACACCGAGCGGTAGTACTGTCCTGGTTGATAGCTGGATTCCTTGAGCTTACCGATGACCTCGACCCTTGCTGTGACTGGTGTAACGACTTTAGCCATGTTTTTTCTCTATATATGGATGTCTCCCCAGTGAACAACTGGGGAGGGTAAGCTTTAGAACGGCGAGGTGACAACCACTCCGGGACATGCAAGGCTGCTACTCTGCCTAACCTTAAGAGTCAGAGAACAACGACCCGCTGTATCCGCTTTGTTAGCAATAAAGTGATCACATTGTCCACAAACGATTGGGTATTTCCGCTCGGCATCCTCAAGCACCTCTGGCTCATGGAGACGCTCGACATAGATAAGACCGTGGGCTTCAACTAGCTGGGCATCTGGCGCAGTCTGGTATGATGTGATCATTCGTAACTCCTATTTTTAGGTGGTAGGGAGAGGCGCTTTAGTTGTCCAGACAGAGGCGCCTTTCTCTGTCTCTATTATCTAACCGTTTCGGTTAGATGCCAACATTTTTTGTTAGTTTATTGACGTATCGATTAGAATTGATAGAGTAAGATTACATTCACATCGAAGGATAGATAAACTAGTGGTGCAGGTTATGAAATCAGCTCCAATGACAATTAAGTGGAACCTAGCGCACCTTATGTTTGACCGGGATATCAAAACCGGCGATTTGGCTGCTGCAACTGGGTTGCACGCTAATACAATTTCCAAACTCAAGGCTCATCGGGAAATGCCGCCAAGGTTGGATAGAGATACCTTGGAGAAGTTGTGCCGGGTGCTTAATTGCCAACCAGCGGATCTGCTGCGGTATATTCCAGAAGAAACCGAGAGAGCCGCATCATGACCAACGGTAGCAGCAGCGACAGGCTAGACCAAATCGAGGCGCTCCTACAGCGCTCAATTGTTGCTAGTGACGAACGGATGACGCGGTTTGAACAAGAGAGCAACAACCGCTTGACTCGAATTGAGCAGTTGATTGAGAGCAACAACCGCTTTCTGGAGACGTTTGGTCAGAGTGTCAAGAAGTTTACTGACACAGCCACAGTTTTGAACCAACGCCTCGACGGGGTGATTGCTACGGCTAACTCCGACAGACAAGAGACCAACATCCGACTCTCCCGCATCGAGAACAAGGTTGACCGGCTTTTGGAGGCAGACGATGACTGAAGCCAAATCTGAAATTACGCTTAAGTTCAGCGAACTACCCGAAGGGCCTAAATAGAAGGTTCGTGCAACCAGGGGCAACATTGTAAAATTTAGTAAAAATAACCCTTTATTTAGCCTCCAATGATGAGAAATACAAATAACAACTTTGCCGAGTTCGTTCCAAAGTAGGCAAAGTTTTCTGGAAATATCTACTTAAGCATAGGGCATTGACCCATGCTACATATCATCTCTCAACTTCCATTTTCGGCAAAGAACTATTTGGAAAACTTATTTTTTAGTCAGAGAAGTGGTTGTGAGAGTAGAGAGGAATTTAGAGGCTAGAAGCTTTACAGGGTAAGAGTTTCAGCTTTAGGTTGCACTTGGTTGCACGAACCTTCTATTTAGGCCTATTCTACCTCGAATGGCTAAAGTCGAGCTGAGATACCTTTTGGAATCTACTTCAAGTGCATCTATGTAAGCTTTGGCAGCTAGTGAGCAAAAAATGGGCAGTTATTGGTCTGGAAAGTGAGCAATACAGACCAGTAAGCTATCGGCAAGAGTTTTTCTTAGCATACGAATAAGTCCGTTTTCGCGGTTATTTCGTCTCGCTTATCCCTAATCAATATAAATGTCTTGCAGCACACCAGATTTTTCTGAAACGGGCAAGACCTCTACCTTGCTTTCTGCTTTTCCTCTAGGAGCAACGCGAAAAAGTGAGTCCGAATTTTCACTGTCAGTAATTTACTTGCACTCTCAATATAGCTAGGCATAACTTCCCTAGCTTTAAGTGTTTTTACAGTGGCTAACAAAAGCAGATGTATGTTTCACTACTGAGAGTTAGGCAATCCTTGTTTTTCCCGCTTTTTCGAGTTGCACCCTTTCCTCTCCTCCCTGCTGCGCGAGGCGCTAGGGGGATCGATAGATGGAAGCAGTCCCCTCTGCATCAAATGTGTTGTAAGGAAGAACTGATGCTGAAATTGTTTGCTCGAAGTTTGTTCATTGCTGTCATGCTGATGGCGATAGTGATTTCGCTGCTCTTGCCCGGAGTCACAATGCCTGCTATGGCATCAAGTCATCGTGAGGCACCGTTGATCACTGGTGACCCCCTAGCTGACAACACCGATGTCTATGCCTTTCGCAGCACGGAATCAGGTCGTGACGGATTCGTCACGCTAATTTGGAACTACATCCCATTTGAGCTGCCTCCAGGCGGTCCACACTTCTACAAGTTTGACGACAGTGTTCTCTACGACATCCATATAGACAATACCGGCGACGGTGTCGCGGATATTACATATCGGTTCCGGTTTAAAACAAACTTCAGGAATCCAAACTCCATTCTTGGCATGGCGGCACCTAACAAAACTCCGCCCGACTATGCCATTACCTCCCTCGACGATCCTAACTACAATGAGCCCCAGACTTATAGTGTGACGGTCCTAAGGAGCCAGGGAAACATTGCCAAGGCCATTAGTTTCCTGACCAAAGGGCTAGTTGGTGGTAAGGGCACAGAGATTCTCGCCGACGGGTTGATTGTGCCACCAAACAACATTGGCAGTCGGACTACGCCGAATTACGAGGCTCTGGCTCAGGCAGCAGTATACACATTACAAGATGGCAAATCGCGGGTCTTTGCCGGGCAGCGTGATGAGGGATTCTACATCGACTTAGCTGGGGTTTTTGACCTGCTCAACCTCCGGTCGATTAGTGCGACAGGTAGTACTGATTCGCTTGCTGGCTTGAATGTCAACTCCATCGCGCTTGAGGTGCCAATCGAGGACTTGACGAGTGACGGCGGGAAACCCAGTAAGCCGACTGATAAGAATGCAGTCATTGGCGTGTGGGCAACTGCTAGCCGTCGTTCCAGCACTGTGCCAGGTGGCTCTACCAGCAATTTGTTCACTCAGGTTTCCCGACTTGGCAACCCGTTAGTTAACGAAGTTGTCATCCCGCTTGGACTCAAGGATACCTTTAACACCTCGCAGCCGAGCGGTGATTCGCAGTTTGCTAGTTTTGTGACGAGTCCACAACTTGCTACACTGCTGAATGCGGTTTTTCATATTACTATTCCACAAACACCGCGCAACGATCTGGTGCAAATTTTTGCCACAGGGATTCCCGTCAACTCGATAACGGGACCAAACTACACGACCTTCCTGTCAGATGGGAAGCCGCACGAGCTGGAACGGCTCAACCTCGCCATCGCTCCAACGAGCTGTAATTTTAATGATTTTTCACAGTCTCAGCAGTGTCGGTTGGGTATCTTGGGTGGCGACGTGGCAGGCTTTCCAAACGGTCGACGCGTGGGAGACGATGTTGTCGACATTGAGCTGCGGGCTGTGGCAGGTGGCACTCCATTCACGCCCGATACCAACATAGCACCAAATAATACGCTGGGAGACGGTGTGGATCATAATGACGTACCATATCTTGATCGGTTTCCCTACCTGGGAACACCCAATTCCGGCAATCCCGCTCCCACAAGCTGAGCTTTAGGGAAAAAAGTGCTGAGGATTTCGTGTCATTCCTCAGCACTATCGAGGTGAAATTTATGAGCGCGATCAGAATTGGACAAGCCACACGACCACTAGCGGTGATTGGAATACTCTGTATCATTATCATTGTCTTGATTAAAACGATTTCAATCCTGACAACTCAGCCAACGGCTGTAGTTCAACCGCTCACCTCCGTCGTCTCAGGTTCAACGCCAACGGTGCAACTCCAAGCCCCAGCTTTGCTGCGGCAAGTACTAGTCAATCTCATCCAAGCAGCTCCGGCTATGGTTCAGAAAGTGCCAAGCGAGCCTGATGGCTACAACCAACTCGCTGCCAAATATATGCAGCAAGCTCGTGAGACTGGAGACTTTGGACTCAATGCTAAGGCTGAGTCGGCGCTCAAGTACTCATTTAAGGTTGCTCCAGATAACTACAAGGCGATTGAGCTACAGGCAGTACTCTTGCTGACCTACCACCAGTTTAGTGAAGCACTTACGGTGGCGCGTCAGGCGCAGCAGCTACGCCCACGGGACCCTGAAGTTTATGGTGCGATGACAGACGCGCTGGTTGAACTTGGTGACTATGAAGGAGCGAACACCGCAGTGCAAACGATGCTTGAGTTGCGACCAAATTCCACAGCCTATGCTCGGCTCTCTTATCTCCGCACCTTACACGGCGATCCAGAGGGCGCGATCACCGCGATGCGAACAGCTGCTAAGGTCGCAAATCCTCGGGATCGAGAGGGTGTGGCTTGGTATCGCCTGCAACTTGGCAACGAACTGATGAATGCTGGCTCACTGACGGAGGGGGAGCGCGAAGTAGATATAGCCCTCCATTCCTTTCCCAATTATCACTTGGCACTGGCTACCAAGGCTCGCGCCCGTATTGCTGCTGGCGATCTAGAAAGCGCCGTCAATTTCTATCAGCAGGCTCAGGAACGCGTGCCTCTGCCTGACACTGCCATAGCGCTTGGCAATCTATACACTTACCTTGGCTACCGGGAGCAGGCGCAGCGACAGTATGACTTGGTTGAATTCATCGAACGCGCTGGCACAGCAATTAGTCAAACCTATTCCCGCGAACTGGCACTCTTTTGGGCTAACCATAATATGAAACTAGATGAGGCGCTAGTGATCGCGCAGCGAGAACAGCTTACGCGCTCTGACATCTACACTTTTGACGTGTTGGCGTGGTGTCTATTTAAGCAGGGGAAGTTGCCGGAGGCTAAGACAGCAATTGACAGCGCCTTACGGCTGGGGACGCGTGATGCTCGGATTTACTACCACGCTGGCATGATTCATCACGGCCTCGGCGATCGCCTCAAAGCTGGGAATTATCTCAAACTAGCACTGCAAACTAATCCCAGCTTTGACATTCTCCAGGCGGATATTGCCAGACAAACACTCAAATCATTCACTAATGAAAAGGAGAGTGGGGGAATTGCTCTCCCTCTCTTTGAGGGCACAAGAGCTTTATGACAAATACTCATCTATCAAATCTCCAACGCGCAGTAGCGACAATTCTGATTGCCCTAATCTTCTGCTTCGGCTCTGCCAGCGCGGCGATCGCGCACCCACTAGGTAACTTCACTATCAACCATTTCGCTCGTCTCGAAGTCGGAACTGATCAGATTGCCATTCACTACGTGGTTGATATGGCAGAGATTCCGACTTTTCAAGTGTTACAAGCAACGGACACAGATGGTGACGGCTTACCATCGCCCTCGGAGCTTGACACCTATCTCAAGCAAGTCACCGCCCAGTATGCTGACGGCATTCTGCTTGCCGTTAATGGCACATCAATGCCGCTCGAGTCCGTTCCCAAAACAGTCACCATGCTGCCGGGAGTTGGTGGACTGCCAACTCTGCGGGTAGAGTGTGATTTCACTGGCGCGTTACCACCGGCAAACGATCCAAGCGCTACACAGCGACTGCGTTTCGAGGACAATAACCATCGCCATCGGCTTGGGTGGCACGAACTGGTTGTGACTCCAGCTGTTGGAGTCACTCTCTTCAACAGCTCTGCCTTTGGTACTGCAGTGACTGATGAGCTTAAAGCTTATCCCGAAGACTTGCTTACTGCGCCCCTAGACGAGCGCGTGGCGGAACTGTCATTCACCAGTGGTAAAGTGCCAGCCAGTGCCGCTGCGCTTCTCACTCGTGATGGTCGCCCAGCTACTCCTGCACGCGATCGACTAGCTGAATTGATCGCTATACCAGAGATTACACCTACCGTGGCACTCTTGAGCCTACTTATTGCTACTGTACTTGGCAGTCTGCACGCGTTCTCTCCTGGTCACGGCAAGACGATTGTTGGTGCCTATCTAGTGGGTTCACGAGCGACAGCGCGTCATGCGGCTTTTCTGGGCTTGACGGTGACGATTACACACACAATCGGCGTCTTTGCCCTCGGACTCGTGACACTCTTCGCCTCCCACTATATTGTTCCCGAACGCCTCTTTCCAATACTCAGCGCGATCTCTGGTGGGATAGTTTTAGCTATTGGCTTGAGCCTTTTTGCCCGTCGGTTGCATCTAGTGATCGCCCTGGGGGAAGATAACCACTCCCACCACGAATACCATCATCATGGGCATAGCCATGACCATCCACACCACGAACACTCTGACACTCAAGCAGTAACGCATTGTCACGGTGGGCAATCGCACTCTCACTTGCCACCAGGTGATGGTACTCCAGTAACTTGGAACAGCCTGCTCGCACTTGGCATCTCAGGTGGAATACTCCCCTGTCCTTCAGCACTTGTTGTTTTCCTCTCCGCCGTCTCGCTACACCGTGTCGGTTTTGGACTCCTGCTGGTGCTGGCGTTCAGCCTCGGCTTAGCTGGCACACTGACTGCCATCGGGCTAGTTGTCGTCTATCTAGGAAGTCTAATCAAGCGTCCATTGCCCTTTAAGAGTGCCCTCCGCGCCCTGCCGATTGCTAGTGCTTTGGTGATCGCCTGCATCGGTGCAGCGATCTGTTATGAAGCCATAGGGGGGGCAGCAGGTGTGTTCTGAATACCACCTTCGCATCAGGGAGATATACAAGGCAGCGAATGAAAATCGCCCTAAATAAATTCAAATAGTTAGTTTACCAACCCGTAAGTTTACGTCACTTCAACATCCAGAATTTTTGGAGAAATAACTTGTATGTCTACTTTTACACTTGTAAAACGTTCTACCCTAACAGCTGGCGTTGCGAGCCTGATTAGCTTATTAAGTCTTTTGAGTGCTAGCTCCTCCCGAGCTGCAACAATCAGCAATGGTAATTTTGCAACTGGCGATTACACTGGATGGAGTACTATCGGCGATGCTAGTATTCAAACTTCATCAGCTTTTGGTAGTATACCGCCTGAAGGGCAACAATTCGAAGCCTTAGTAACAACGGCAACTACCACACCACAGCTTTCAGGCTTTGATCATCCTAGCTTCTCAGGGATAAACCCAGTGTCTACAACAGATCTGGAAACATTTCTAGGTTTGCCAACTGAAGACGTGAATATACCTGGAAGTGGCAGTTTGGATATACTCAGTAATAGTGATGTTAACTTTTCCAAGAGGAAGGTTATTGGTGGTTCCGCCTTTAAACAAACAATCACTGCAAATGCCGGAGACCAAATTTCTTTTGAGTGGAATTTCCTTACCAATGAGCTAGTTCCAGAACCAAGTTATACAGACTATGCTTTCTTCTCGGTTGTCCCGACTAATTCCTCAAGTAGTCCTATATTACTAGCTAATGCCGACCCCAGCGATCCATCGGCTTTCGGCCTTTCTGGGACACCTTTATCTGTATCTCCAGATCAAACTTCAGAGACTGGATTTCACACTCAGTTTTACACGATACCGACCACCGGAACCTACACATTGGGATTCGGAGTCGCTCAA
The DNA here is from genome assembly GCA_019242465.1 of Chroococcidiopsidaceae cyanobacterium CP_BM_RX_35. Next base: position 9,707 of record JAFAVL010000515.1, read on the forward strand.
GTGAATCCTGTAACTCCATTTGCAGATGATAATACTGGTAACTCCGCAGTATTGATTGACAACGTTTCGCTCACTTCTGTCCCTGAACCCAATCCGGCCTTTGGCATACTATTACTTGGTGTACTCAGTGCAGGTCCGTTGCTCAAACGCAAGCAGCGAACGTAGTCTCAGTATGCAGATGATATACCTTCAATCGCTTTTGAGAACACTACCCACAACCCAAACTTTTGCCGTTAGGTGGATAAAGAAATCGACTCTTTTGGAAGAGTAGACGGGGTTTAATTCAAGCCGGGAAACCTTCTAAATGAAAGGCAACTGGTTGCGGGTTTTCCCGCCTGGCTGAATTTGTCTGAAAGCGGCTATTTACCTAGGATTCCATCGACTTTTACTAAAATGGCTCAAGTCTTTTTAGTTTGACAGTCGGTAGGAGTAATAATGCCTCAAACACAACAGTGGCAAAGGATTCCCACGCATTTGACCTTAGAACAGTTTGAGGAATTTGTCTTGCCCCACCTGCACAGGGGGAGTCGCGGTCCTCAACCGAAGCTCTCTTTGCACACAATCTTCAACTACATCCTAAAGCTGCTGTACCTCGGCTGTCAGTGGAAAGAGCTGCCCATCGAGAAGAACCAAGATGGGCGACCAGAGATCCACTACACCAGAATCTATGGTGCCTTTAGGCGCTATGAAATCCATGGGTGCTTCGACACCATTTTCGTGGGTTCTGTGACACAGCTTCACCAAAAACAGTACCTCGACATCAGCGTCATCCATGGCGATGGTACAACGACAGTAGCGAAGAAAGGGGGCGACAATCTCGGATTCAGCGGACACAAGCACTTCAAAGGTGATAAGGTTGTTGCCTTCTGCGATCGCCACTGCAATGTGATTGCACCTTTTGTTACAGCCCCTGGCAATTGCCATGAATCGTCGCTGTTGCTCAAAGCCTTGTCCCAAGTTACCTGCATTGCCAAGCATGTCGGACTTGAGCTGAACAAGATCATCGTCAGTCTGGATGCAGCTTACGATAGTCGGACTAACCGCAAAGCCATTTTCAATCGTGGTATGGTCCCTAATATTCCGGCAAATCCACGAGGCAGACTTACTCCCAAGCGTGGACGCAAGCCTTTGTTCCAGCCAACTCTTCATCAGGAACGATTTTTCACTATCGAGCGAGTGTTCGCCTGGGAAGATAAGTTTCGGCGCTTACTGCTGCGCTTTGAACGAATCAGTCAGTTGCACTATGCCTTGAAAAGCCTGGCCTACACGATGATTAATCTCCGGCATTTCTGCCAGAGCTAAAGTTCTCGTCATCTATTCTCCACTGGTCTCGATGCTAGAGACCCAGATTTGTTGTGTTTGGGAAGCGGGGATATTGGGAAAAAGAGTATGAAAATTATCAAAATAGAGCGTTCTTTCTCCGCGAATGCTCAATTTGAGCTTACCGCTTGATATTTCACATCAACTTTTACACAAAACCCGCAACCAGTTG
>JAFAVL010000543.1 GCA_019242465.1 Chroococcidiopsidaceae cyanobacterium CP_BM_RX_35
TTTTGTCGCCACTTAGTATCTGCTTTGCGATCACATTGTAACTCTAACATCCGAATTCCTTGAGTTGGCAGTGGGTTTAATCGTTGCTGCATCTGTTCCCATGAATGTATGAGTTCATGCTCGATCTCGTAAGTAGCACACAGTCGAGCAAAATTAATATTCTGAGGCATAGCAAAAAACTCTTCAAACGGCGGGTCAAACTTGGCAATAGGCAAAGATTCAAAAATTCCACCACCATTGTTGTTAAGCAAAACAATAGTCAAATGACCAATGAATTTATTTCTCAATAAAAAACCATTCGTGTCGTGTAATAGAGCTAAATCGCCAGTCAGCATGACACTACTCTGTTGCCGATGAGCTACGCCTAGAGCTGTGGATAAAGTGCCATCAATGCCATTGGCACCTCGATTGAAAAACGGCCGCACACCTGATTGGCTGGGCGCCCAAAAAGACTCTACATCCCGCACGGGCGTACTGTTAGCAATAAATAGCGGGGTGGCTGGTGGTAAGATTTGCGAGAGTAACCAAGCTACCTTCCCCTCAAACATCTGCTGCATCTGTGCCATCATCTGGTCAACATTTGCTCTCGTATTTGCTTCAGCAGTACACCACAAAGAGAAATAAGCAGTTGGTAGTTTCGGTTCACCTAGATATGTCTGTGTCAAATGTTCTATAGACGTTCGCAGATGGGTTGTTTTGCCATGTAGTGGGTCAAGGTTTTGGTCACTAGGGTCAATCACCCATCGCCTTGGTTGAACAGCATTGATCCAGGTCCGCAGTTTTTTACTAGTGGGCAGTTCACCCAGTTGAATGACCATTTTGGGAGCTAACTGTTTTGCTAGTTGCTGATTCCGTAAAATTAGGTCATAGGTAGAAATTAAACCAGGGTTCAGCTGGGCATAGTTTCTCAATGGGGAAAGCCCCTCAGCTAGCACAGGCCACCCCAAAGCTTTGGCAAGTCGCCCAAGCGCATCACAATACTTTTGTGACAATTGAGGTTGAGCAGGACCTGCGACAATCACCCCTTGGTCACATTGCCACCATTCTTGTAGCCAATCTAGGTTCGCCGTGGGTTCTTGAAAATTAACGAGCGGCTCAACCTCAGCAAAGAACTCCTCTGGCTGCAATTGCGATGCCAAACCAACAGCAGTTGCGTCTGACAGCGGGGTAAGAGGATCACGGAAGGGGATGTTAAGATGAACTGGACCAGGAACAGGATAGAGCGATCGCTCCCACGCCTGAATCACAGTTTGCCGCAAATACGCAAGTCCCTCAATTTCTATAGCAGGCAGCGCTAACTCAGCGTGCCAATTGGGATATGTGCCAAATAATTTTAGTTGGTCAATTGTTTGTCCTGAATGACAATCCCGCAGCTCTGGAGGACGATCAGCCGTTAAGACCAAAAGTGGTACTCGACTTTCCCTCGCCTCGATCACAGCTGGATAAAAATTTGCACTGGCTGTACCAGAGGTGCAAACAAGTGCCACCGGGCGGCAGGACTGGCGGGCAATTCCCAAAGCAAAAAAGGAGGCAGAGCGCTCGTCCAGCACAGGAATGGCTTCCACCCCGTCAGCTTGCGCCAAAGCCATAGCTAAAGGTGTAGAGCGCGAACCAGGACAGATTGCTGCTGTAGTTAATCCCAGCCGCCTCAGCGTCTGTACCAAAATTGAAGCCCAGACAGAATTGGTGTTCCTAAAATCAATCGACATCAATCAATTAATTATTTCTGCATTTGTTTAGCAGAAGAATATTTTACAGGCGTAATATTAATGGTAACTTTTTTATAGGACAGATTACTGGGTCCAAAGCAGATCGTTAAGTTCCCAAACACATATATTCATGATTCCCCAACTCAGCACCTCATAGAGCGACTGTAGGTGCAACTAACAGCCTACCCCAGCCGAGTAATTCTAACTTTATACCGTTGCTGTTTCAAACTCGTGACTGATGGACTTTCAACTGTGCTCGCAATTGGGCGATTTCCTGAGCCATTTCTAACACCATTGCTGCTCCCACTAAATTCAGTCCCAAGTCCTGGCGCAATCTCTGAATCTGACTGATACGAGCAATGTCTTGGGAACGTAACATGGCTCTCGTTGGTTCAATCAATCCCAAAGCCACAATACTTTCCACAACTGTGATGGATGTTTCACTTAGTTGAGCGGCATACTCGAATGAATACAAGCTCTCTCCTTCCTGAGAAACGACTATCTGTGCTGAAAGATTGACCTGACTCATAATCTCACCTCACTTAAATTAGCGCGTGGATCAAAACTGCTGTTGGTGTGGATCTTTTCGTAGCACTCGCGTTCGATGGGGCTAAGCTCTTTCGGAGATACAATCTGTAGCTTGACAATTTGGTCACTTCTTCCCTCAGGTTGTGACCATCCTTTACCGCGTAACCGTAAAGATTGACCAGAACGGACTCCAGCAGGAACTGTCACAGTGACATTACCATCAGGCGTTGGTACGGCAATTTGAGCCCCTAACACTGCTTCATCAGGTCTGATGGGAACTTCACAAGTAATGTTATCGCCATCAAACTTGAAGAAGGGATGAGGTAGGATACTGACTTCTAAGTATAAATCTCCTCGTTGGTGCGAGAAAGGACTCACACGACCTTTACCCTTAATTCGAAGTCGGCTTCCAGGTTTAGCTCCTGGTGGGATGCGGACATTAATTGTCTCGTCATCTATTTGGAATCGCTTCTGCACTCCATGGAAGGCTTCCGACCAAGTTAGCGCGATCGCTGCTTCCGCATCAGGAGCAGGAGCTTGTGTGTAGGCATTATCGTATATGTTGCCAAATCCACTCGGTTCACTTGTAGAAGTCCGATACGTATAGGTTCGCCGTCCAGTGCGACCTCCACCACCGAAGCGACCAAGCAACTCATTGATAAAATCATCGAAGCTGCCGTACTGCTCGAAATCAGGTCCACCTACATCAAATCCTGCACTAGCAGATGATGGGCTACCGCCTTCACTTGCTTGTTTCCAATACTGACCGAACTGATCGTATTTTTGGCGTTTCTCTGGATCCGAAAGAACCTCGTTAGCCTCATTGATTTCTTTAAATCGTGTCTCTGCTTCTTTGTCTCCAGGGTTGAGATCTGGGTGGTATTTGCGTGCAAGTTTACGGTAAGCCTTTTTTATTTCGTCCTGACTTACTGTCTTGCTGACCCCTAGAATCGCGTAGTAGTCTTTAAAATCAGTTGTAGATGGCATGACCCTCCTATCTCTAAAAGTATCTCAGTCTACTTCCAACATTGAAGTGAAAAATCTGTCTTGAGTATAGCTTTACTGCTCTCCTCAGCATCTGTTGTTAGTAGCTAATGACTAAAGTCATATGCCTGCCATAACTCATCTTTATTAAGTAGTATTTAGAAACACATTTTGATGTATTACAATCCCCTTCCTTAGTTAGAAGTTATAGAAAGTTGTAGTCGTTAAGTTGTTGAACAGATGGAACAAAACCTTTGGAAAGTTAAATATTCTTCTGGGAGTTCCCATACCCAAAAGCTGATGGTTCTGTCCTAGTGCCTGCATTCAATTTGGTTGAGCCGTTCCCCAGCTTTTTGTTCATTTGTTAAAGGATTAACATGTTTTACCATCAAAAACAGCTACAGTACTTCACTCCACCAGAGCGACCTGATCCAATTTATGCCAAGAAGCTACAAGAACTCCTAGGTGGTAGCTTAGGGGAAATGACCGTGATGATGCAGTACTTATTCCAGGGCTGGAACTGCCGAGGACCTGCTAAGTATAAAGATATGCTGCTGGACATTGGTACTGAGGAGATTGGTCATGTCGAGATACTAGCCACAATGATTGCATATCTATTGGATAAAGCACCGCTCAAAATGCAAGAAGAGGGTGTAAAAGATCCTGTAGTAGGTGCGGTTATGGGAGGTACTAATCCGAGAGATGTGATTACGGCGGCTATGAACCCCCAGCACGCAACTGTTTCAGGTGGGGGTGCACTGCCAGCTGATAGTACAGGCTTCCCCTGGAATGGTCGCTTCATCGTTGCCAGCGGCAACTTGTTGGCAGACTTCCGCTCTAATCTCCATGCTGAGTCTCAAGGTCTCTTACAGGCTGTACGGTTGTATGAGATGACAGACGACCGAGGAGTGAGAGACCAGCTCAGTTTTAACATCGCCCGCGACACAATGCATCAAAACCAATGGCTAGCGGCGATTGAAGAGCTAGAAAGTGAAGGACTAGAGACAACAGTTGTTCCCAGCGTCGCATACCAATATGGGAAGCGTGAGTTCGCTTATCAGTTCTGGAACCAATCCGAAGGGGAGGAAAGCGGTCAAGGACGATGGGCAAAAGGTCCAACAAAAGATGGTAGAGGAGAGTTCGAGTATGTCGCCAATCCTCGGCCGTTGGGACCACAACCAGAACCACCGCAGCCCGATCCTCGATTGCACGGCACGGGCAAAACACCCCAAGCTAGTCAGAGCAATGCTAAGGATGGACCTAATGTAGTTGATCGCGTGGTTGAGGTAGTTGATCGCATAACACCTGGTGGTCAAAAGTAATTAACTAGACATAGAACGGGGTATGGTAGAAAATATGGTTCTTTCACCATACATTTTCTGCAAATGTGCCCCGCTTGCTGCCCGGAATTCGATTCCGGGCAGCAAGCGGGGGCGCATTCCGCGCTTGAATATTACGGGTGGTCATGCCAGGGGCAGACAAAGCCAAGAGCTTGTCATCAAATCCTTATAATTGAGTTTGTCCCTTCTTGACCATCTGTGGCTCGAATTGGTCATTATCGTCCACATATCGTAAAAAGATTGCCAAGTGCTTATAGTTGTCTTTACCTACTGAAATAGCCAGATATATTCCTTAATTATTAAGAACTACCTGCCGTTTCATAGAAGATATTTATATACTACGCTCCTCAGTAATAATACTAAGGAGCGCTACAACCATCTCAAAAGACTCGTGAATGTACCATTGGTCTGATAGCTTGTCTCGTTTAGGCTCAAGTAACCATAATCAGTTCTGTTGCAAAAAATTTTGCGGGCTTCCACTGTAGAAACTAAAGTTTATCAAGACAAGGATTATCAGCATCAAAATGAGAATATGGTAAACAAATATAACCATGTTACATGTCCCAAATGTGGTCACGACCATAACGTCTCAAACTTAAAGAAGTGCGAAATTTGCGGGCAGAGATTGGGCAAATCATCTCATAAACCAATCTTATTAGTTTTTGCTCTTGCAGTTACGGCTGTTGTAGGTGTGGGAGGTCTTTGGTTGCTGAGTAAAGTTGTACCCACATTGATTCCTATCTGGCAAAATTCGACGGTAAAGCAAGCAGCGATTAATCAATTAACACTTCTCGGAGATACCTTCAGCGGTTATAGTACCTTTCGGAGTGCAGCGTTTCAGGCAGCGCTCAAAGAAGTTGGGGTCAGTCTGCATTATGCAGATGAATTCGATCAGGCTAAACGAGCTGAACTTTTAAACCAGGGGCAAGCTGACTTATTAGTCACAACGCTGGATCAATTTATCAAACAACAGCCTCAAGGGAAAATCGTCGGCATGATCGATCGTACAGCCGGAGCAGATGCGGTTGTGCTAAACACAAAGAAGTATCCTAACCTCAAGTCACTTCTAGAACTCACCCAGTTGCTAGAGCAGTCGCGAGCGCAAGGTCATCAGTTAGGTATTACCTTTGCCGGAGACACTCCCAGTGAGTACCTGGCTTTGATGTTGAGTACCAAATTTGATAATTTTAAGCTGTCAGACTTTCAAGAAAATCAGGTAGCAGATGCTTCCGATGCCTGGAAGTTGTTGCAAGACCCCAAGCAAAATGTGGCAGTGGCTGTGCTATGGGAGCCTTATGTCACTAAAGCTCGGCAGCAGGGGTATACAGTAGTGTTATCTAGTAAGGATGTCCCAGGGGCAATTGTTGATGTGATTGTTGCCTCCAATCGCCTCATCCAGTCTCAACCTGAGAAGATTTCTGAGTTACTGGCAGCCTACTATCACCGGCTCGATGGCGATCTCCGCGATGCCTCACAGTTACAAAATCAGATCGCCGAGGATGGCAAATTAGCTCCGAGTGATGCTGGTGCAGTTTTGCAGGGCATTGACTTTTTCCCTGCTACTGAAGCCCAAGACTGGCTGACCAACGGCACATTAGAGAAACGGATTGGCTCCACTGCTGCGGTGTTGGCACTGACAGGCAGACTCAACCAGGTGCCCCAGCATCCCAAAGACTTGTTTACCTCCCAGTTCATTACCAAGGCGGCGAACAACACTCAAAATCTGATTAGTTTGGTGCGTGCCGATAACCCGGAGCTGGCAAACAGACTAGCAGGCAAAGGGCAGACCGTGTCTCCTAATCGCACAGCCAACGCTAGCCAGATTACAACTGCCCCTAGTATCGGCAACTTGAAAGTGCAGGGAGAGGTGAAATTCGACTCGGACTCTGCTGAGTTGACAGATGAAGGTAAGCAAACGCTGAATAAGTTAGCCCAGGAAATCTCAGAATTCAACGTGCAAACCGTGGCTGTGCGAGTCATTGGTCATACGTCTCAATTTGGACTAGCTGACTTGAACCAAACACTTAGTCAACAAAGGGCGCAGGTGGTGGTTGACTATCTCCGTAGTCGTGGGATTAAGCACAACATTGTAGCTGAGGGGAAAGGATTTAGCCAACCGCTACCTGGAATTCCTCCTGATGACCCCCGCAATCAGCGGACAGAAATTCGCCTAGTTCGCGTCAACTAGATTAATGACCCTAAAGGTTTGTTTTTAAACAGATCCACCCAGAGATAGGTATTTTCAAAACGCTCCCCCAGATATCTTAATGTGTCCTAGTCTGCCAACCAAGCAGCAAAAAGCTTCATAGTCAACTCTTTAAGATAGTCTTACTATTGGTCTGGCAACTGTTACCTATGGCACTTATCACACAAGTTCTTGCTCTAGAACCAGTCTCAAAGGTTCTTGGTCAAGAACCAATCGTTCCTTTCGCCATTCTGCTAGTGGTCATCCTAGTCGTGCCGATTCTGTTTGAACGGCTAAGACTACCAGGACTGGTGGGTCTCTTGGCTGCTGGAGTATTGCTTGGACCTCATGCACTCAACTTACTTCAAAATGAATCGCCAACGATGAAGCTGCTATCAGACATTGGGTTAGTCTACCTAATGTTTGTTGCTGGGCTGGAAATTGATATGGACCAGTTCCGCAAAACAAAGTATCGCTCTATGGGATATGGCAGCTTAGGCTTCTTAGTGCCTTTGCTAATTGGAGTGCTAGTTAGCCGTTTGTTTAACTTTGATTGGAATGCAGCAATTTTGATTGGCTCTTTATTTGCTTCCCATACTCTCTTAGCCTATCCCATCATTAGCCGCTTAGGAGTGATTGGAAACGAAGCTGTCATTGTGACAATTGGAGCCACAATCTTTACAGATATTGCATCACTATTAGTACTAGCAATTTCTGTCGGAATCCATGCAGGAAATTTCTCAATTATCAAGCTGCTTACCCTTTTAGGGTCTTTGATTGTCTACTCTGTGGTCATCCTGTTTGGCTTTGATAGAGCAGGAAGAGAATTTTTCCGTCGCTCTGGAAACGAAGAAGGGAATCAGTTCTTGTTTGTTCTCTTGGCTTTATTTCTTGCCGCCGTGGGTGCCCAGTTGATTGGGGTGGAGAAGATCGTAGGTGCCTTCCTAGCGGGTTTAGCAGTGAATGATGTAGTAGGCGAAGGACCTGTGAAAGACAAGGTTGTTTTCGTTGGCAGCGTCCTTTTCATCCCCATCTTCTTTGTGAATGTGGGTTTACTAATTAACCTCCCTGCCTTTATCAGCAGCATCGGTTCAATTGGGCTGACACTGGCACTAGTATTAGGACCTATTTTTGGAAAGTTGGTGGCAGCATTAGTCGCCAAACTTATCTACCGCTATAACTGGCGGGAGATGCTCACCATGTGGTCTCTGTCATTACCACAGGTCGCAGCGACACTGGCCGCGACGCTGGTAGGTTATCGGGTTGGGTTATTGAACGAATCAGTCTTTAATAGTGTGATTGTCTTGATGTTGGTCACGGCGACTCTTGGTCCAGTGATTACGAGTCGAGTGGCCGTGGGACTGACTCCCCCACCAACTAGTGTTGAGACAGAAACAACCTCATCTGACTGGGACACTGAAGCAGACAGTCCTTTTACGGTGATAGTCCCTGTCTATAATCCTAAGACGGAGCAATATTTAATTGAGATGGCAGCGTTACTAGCACGTCAAACAGATGGGCGGATTGTGCCTCTTGCTATTGCGAAGGCATCCTCGCAGATGAATTCACCCCAGATAGAAACCGCTTTTCAACATAGTCAGAAGCTACTGGATAGGGCAGCAGCACAATCCCTGGAACTGGGAATTGAGGCTGAACCGCTACTGCGAATCGATGATGCGGTTGCTGTTGGCATTAGCCGTGCTAGTCGAGAACAAAATGCAAGTTTGATTGTCATGGGTTGGGGTAAACGTCATGGCTTGCGTGCTCGCTTATTTGGCAACCTGATTGATAGTGTCATTTCGACCTCACATTGCCCAGTTGTGGTGACGCGCCTTCAGGATTCACCAACAAAAATTCAGCGCATCTTGGTGCCAGTGGAAAACTTAACAGCACAAGTGATGCAACCCTTACGCTTTGCTCTCATGCTGGCAAAGGCAAATCAGGCTCAAGTGACTTTGTTGCATGTATGCGATCGCCGAGCTTCTGCAAGTAAGATAGCTTGGATACACTCACAACTGTCCCTAGTAGTTTCTAAGTTGGCTCTAACGAACCAATCAGATATTCAAGTGATGCCCCATGAGAATGTCGCTCAAGCGCTGCTAAAAGCAGCGCAGGAGTATGATTTGGTGGTTTTGCGATTGCGTCACTTCTCTGCTGGAGAATCTCTACGGCAGCGTAACCTCGCAGGTTCCTTAACCTTTGGCGACATTAATACCCAACTGGTTGCTGCACTTACTAGTTCGCTCATCATGTTTGCAGAACCCCTACCTACCTACACTGTAGTCTCTCCAAAGCAGTCTCAGAAGGTGTTACGTTAAAGCTTGGTCGAGGTCATCAATCAAACCCATCAACACATACCCTTGACTAGCTAACATGCATAGAAGAAGTACCTAGCTGACACTGGCGGTGAGAGATAGTTATGAGTGAACTCCAGACAAAACTGCCGACTGATACTTGGGTTACAGCTACTTGGGATGAATACATACGGGTAAGTGAAAATCCCGCCTACGAAAAAGCCAAGGGATACTACTACAATGGACAACTCAGGATTGAAATGCCACCAGTTGGACCTGACCACGCTGATGATAACGGGATTATTGTCGTATTGATAAACTTATTCGGGATTGCCAAAGCCATACCGATGAGGCTGCGAGTTAACTGTAGCTACCGGAAATTGGGTGTACGAGAGTGCCAACCAGATGCGTCTTACTACATCAACGAACGAGTTCAATTAGCTCCTCAAGGAAGTTCTGTGGTGGATCTAGACAGCAACCAACCCCCAGACTTGGCAATCGAAGTAGCTCATACCTCTTTGGCTGACGACTTAGGCGCAAAACGAATGCTGTACGAAGATTTGGGGGTCGCCGAATACTGGGTGGTGGATGTACAGAAGGCGCGGATTACTGCCTTTAAAATTGTTGCTACTGGTGGCAGTCAACGGATTACTGAGTCTCAAGTTCTGCCAGGCTTGGTGATCGCTCTGCTAGAAGCAGCTCTACAGCGTAGTCGTCAGATGGATAACACATCTGTCGGAGCTTGGTTTCTGGCTCAGGTTTAAGCCTTACATTCATGATTGGCGTGAGAGAGTGATCTCTTAACAAAAAACTAGAGACAATAGGATGCTGTTCAATTTTTAAGTCAGTAGGAGCATATTGTGCATCGTATAGCTGCAACACCTGGAGGTTGGAATCCTGGAGCAGAAGGCGTAATTTTTCTAGAGCAAACACCAGCTCCCTTGGTATTGCTAACCACTGCTGATACTGACATTCAAACCCTAGCAGCAGCTTTGCCAAAACTACCAGACGGATTCCCGGCAATGCGAGTTGCAAACCTTTTGCAGTTACAGCAACAGTTAACAATTGACACCTATGCCGAAACAGTGCTGGAGCAAGCCCAGGTGATTATCCTGCGATTACTGGGAGGACGTTCTTACTGGTCATATGGGTTAGAAGTGTTGCAGGAGATCGTGCAGAGGACTGGTGCAGCACTGATCGTTATGCCAGGGGATGATGCACTCGACCCCGACTTAATCACTCACTCCACCGTTTCCCTAAGAGCCGTTAACCAATTGTGGCGCTACTTTACTGAAGGCGGCGTTGACAATATCGTTAACGCCCTCAAATTCGTTGCCGATCTTTGCCTGGAAACAGCCTACAGTCCACCCTTGCCTCAACCAGTTCCGCGTGTTGGCATTTACTCCCCCCTGAAGTTTCCACCCCAGGCTACCTCTAAAGTCGGCATCCTGTTCTACCGGGCTCATTACATAGCCGGAAATACTGCCCCGATTGACGCTCTTTGCCAAGCCTTAGCCCAAAGATACTTGGAGCCAGTGCCAATTTTTGTTTCTTCCCTGCGCGATCCTGATGTGCAAGCAGAGCTGTTGCCGTACTTTATGCCAAAAGACGAGGCAGGGATTCAGTTGCTGCTGAATACAACTAGTTTTTCTCTTGCCCGGTTGGAAACTGAAACACCCCAACTTGATCTGTGGCAAAAACTAGATGTGCCCGTGTTGCAGGTAATTTTCAGCAGCAGCCCCGTTCAGCAGTGGGAATCTCAGTTCCAAGGGCTTGCACCACGGGATATAGCAATGAATGTTGCTTTGCCGGAGGTAGACGGACGCATTATTAGCCGTGCTATTTCGTTTAAGGCAGTGCAAGCTTGGAATCCACAGCTTGAGACTGATGTAGTGGTTTATGAGCCAGTGAGCGATCGCGTTGCCTTTGTTGCTGATTTGGCAGCTAACTGGGTTCGCCTGCGCTCCTGTGCGCCTGCTCAGCGTCGAGTTGCTCTGATTTTGGCAAACTACCCTTGCCGTGATGGACGTCTGGCGAATGGTGTTGGGCTAGATACTCCAGCTAGTTGTGTAGCAATCCTTAAGGCGCTCCAGGCGGCTGGATACGTAGTGGAGAATTTACCACAGACTGGGGATGAGTTGATTTGGCGCCTTACATCTGGGGTGACGAATGACCCGGAAGGTAGGGGATTGCGACCTGTAGGGCAATATCTGACTGGGAGGGAATATCAAGAGTATTTTGCTACATTGCCTGAGCGGGTGCGGCAGGGGATTGGTGAGAGGTGGGGATTTTGGGAAATGAACCGCAGAGACGCAGAGGAGGACAGCCGCGTGCGGAGAGAAGTCCGAGCGGAGGTTGCCTCCGATCGGAACTTCGGGAGGTCCCCTCCGTTGAGCGGACTGTCCGTCGACGCAGAGGAGGGGAGGTGGGGTGAGCAAGAGAATCCCTCTTCTTTTGCTATACCAGGGATTCAACTGGGTAACGTTTTTGTGGGGATTCAGCCAGCGCGAGGATATGATGTTGACCCGGCTTTGAATTATCACGCTCCGGATTTAGAACCTCCTCATGCTTATTTGGCTTTTTATTGCTGGTTGCGGCAACATTTTAGGGCTCAGGCGGTGGTTCATGTGGGGAAGCATGGGAATTTGGAGTGGTTGCCGGGTAAGGGTGTGGCTCTATCAGCTAGTTGTTATCCGGAAGTGGCATTGGGACCACTGCCTCATCTGTATCCGTTTATTGTGAATGACCCTGGTGAGGGCTCTCAAGCTAAGCGCCGGGCTCAGGCTGTTATAGTGGACCACCTGACTCCACCCATGACTCGGGCTGAACTCTATGGTCCTTTGCAACAACTGGAGGGTTTAATTGATGAATATTACGAGGCTCAGAGTTTAGATCCTGCGCGACTGCCAATAATCTGCGATCGCATTGCTGCCCTGGTAGTCCAAGAGAATTTTCACCGCGATTTAGGATTCGAGGGACTTGGTGACACTACGGACGAATATTCAGTACCTAACGATTTTACGGAGTTTCTTAGTCGGGCTGATGGATATTTGTGTGAATTGAAGGAAGCCCAAATCCGTGATGGTTTGCACATTTTGGGGCAGTGTCCTCAAGGAAGCCAGTTGCGGGATTTAATCGTAGCAATCGCCCGCCATCCCAGCGCTGGTCGCATGGGACTAACTCGTGCTTTAGCTCAAGCACTGGAGTTAGACTTCGACCCCCTAACCGCAGATTTAAGCAGTCCCGCGCCAGAGAGCAAACACGAAATCCTCAAATCTTGTCGCACCATCGGTGATGTCGTCGAGATCTTGGAGCAACAAGCAGCCCAATTAGCAGAACAACTGATCTCCCCTACTCCCCTACTCCCCTACTCCCCTACTCTCATCTCAGAATTAAACTGGATACGCGATCGCCTCCTTCCAGCTCTGCAACAAACTGACCGAGAAATCATCCAGTTATTGCGTGGTTTAAATGGGCAATATATTCCGAGTGCCCCAGCTGGTGCCCCTACTAGAGGGCGTCCAGAAGTGTTGCCTACTGGTCGTAACTTTTACTCGGTTGATATTCGAGCTATTCCAACAGAAACGGCTTGGGATGTTGGACGCAAGGCTGCATCTACACTGATTGAACGTTACACCCAAGAACATGGGGAATATCCCAAAACGCTGGGTTTGTCTGTTTGGGGAACCTCTACAATGCGGACTGGAGGTGATGATATTGCTGAGGCACTAGCTTTAATTGGCGTCCAGCCTGTCTGGGATGGAGTTTCCCGGCGGGTGGTGGATTTTG
>JAFAVL010000492.1 GCA_019242465.1 Chroococcidiopsidaceae cyanobacterium CP_BM_RX_35
CCTGGAATTCGATTCCAGGTCGGTCGGCAGAGCAATGGAAAACGCTTCGCCTTGATGCGCCGTGCCGAAGCTTCCACAGGGGTTGCCTTGAGAACTGAGAAGCGTTGCCTTGTTGGTCGTTGACATGAATTCATCCATTAGGTGCAGAATCTCTCTACAGAAGCAGATTTTAATCTGCTTTTTCGCTAACTTTATAGCTAATGTCTTGACTCAGGCCTACTATCTTACTGTAGAGGTTTAGGCTCAGTTCAACTTTGCCCTGTGGAGAATGCTATGCAAGCTGCTGATTCCTTATCTGCAAATCATCAACCTGTTTCCACACCAAGCATTGCGATTGAGGGGATTACAGAACCGAATATACTGCGCTACTTTGAAACTATAAACGCAGGCGAATTTGAAGCAACATCTGCCCTTTTCGCATCCAGTGGGGTAATGAATCCACCGTTCGAATCTGGAATCGTTGGACCAGAAGCGATCGTAGCTTACCTCAAACAAGAAGCTCAGGGCATGAAGTTAGAGCCACGTCAAGGAATGACTGAAACTCTAGACAACGAAGATCTCCAAGTTCAGATAACAGGAAAGGTGCAAACCCCCTGGTGCGGCGTCAACGTATCCTGGCTGTTTATACTTAACCAGCAACACGAAATCCTGACTGCCAAGATCAAGTTGTTAGCATCCCCTCAGGAGTTGCTTGGTTTGAGGAGGGAGTCATAAAAAAGCAGGGGGAACTCGGGGCCCCTTTTGGGGATTAGGGGCAAAGGGGGGAGAGGGGAGCAGGGGGAGAAAAACGCCCTTGCCACTTCTCGTTCTAGACAAGAAGCCCACACATGCTTAACTTGAAGCTCTCCTTAAAAGGTAGAGTTTTTTAGAAGCGGCTTCTTAGTAGAGCTGAGGAACAAAGTAAATAGTCAGTCTTCTTGCTCCCCTGCCCCCTGCTCCCTGCCCCCCTGCCTCCCCTGCCTCTTCTCACCCCACCAACCCAGAACGCAGAGCGCGAACGGCAGCCTGCGTGCGGTCATCAGCACAGAGCTTGTTTAATATATTCCGAACGTGAGTTTTAACCGTTCCCACAGTGATGTAAAGCTTTTCAGCAATTACGGCATTGCTACAGCCCTCAACAATTAACTGTAGGACTTCTAATTCTCGTTCCGTCAGGGGGTAGGCAGCAATCATTTGGTCGTACTCCGCATCGGCTGCGTTAATCGCAACAGTTTTCGCTTCCGGGACTGTTTCAGCCGCTTGAGGTATTTGTTGCGCTTGTTGCAGGACAATCCGAGCAATTGCTGGGTCGATCCAGGCATTGCCATCATAAGTGACGCGCAACGCTTCGAGCAAATTGTCGAAGCTGATATCCTTCATACAGTACGAATCAGCCCCCGCGGCAAACGCCGCTAGTACCGCCTCCTTGTTATCTCGTAACGTCAGGATGAGTACCTTAGTATGTGGTCCTTCCCCATCTTGAGTTGCCTTGATTTGCCGCGTCAGGTCAATGCCGTCTTGATCTGGTAAACCAATATCAACAATTGCTATATCTGGGTGAACTGTCCCCACCAGTTTCAACCCATCACTAGCGTTAGCAGCTTCACCCACGACTTCAATTTCCTGCCGCTGCTGCAGCGCCGTCCGAATACCTACTCGGGTGAGATCGTGGTCTTCAATCAGAGAAACGCGAATCTTACTCATTGTCAACGTCCGCTGTTTACAGCTCTTTACCTTTAAAATCAAGCTTACAAAGGTTCTTAGAAAGGCTCAATTCGGAAGTACCCACCAATATAGGTAGAGATTTCTCCGAATCTCGCTAATCCAATTTTAATTTTTTAGCTGCTCTTAAGCACTGATCCAAACTAGAGAAGCAGAGCTAGTATATCGGCTGCCACTACTTGAACAACTAGATTTTTCTGTAAAATCTTACCTATGAACCACACCTCTCCTCGGATATCCTTGATTTCGGCTTGTTCGTAGCAGTCGCTCCTCTATCTACCAGGGAAACTAGAAGATGTCAGTCACAGCTAGCAGTTGCCTGCGATGCCCAGATGACTTGGTACCATTTTGACTCTTACATAGGTATAAGTATACAGGTTTTCAATAAATCAAAGCTATGGGGCTAGCCTCGCGCTTAACACATTGAAGGAAAAGTTAACTCTATGACTGATTTGCAGCCAAAGACAGAGGAGCTACTTAGAGGCGAACAAGCAGCACGCGATGAGTACTTAAAGTCGTTGCAGGAAAGTGAGGAGCGCTATCGCTCTCTCGTCATCGCTACCTCACAAATTGTCTGGATGACAGATGCTAAAGGACAAGTTGAGGACATACCCAGTTGGCGCTCTTTTACTGGTCAAAGTCAAAGTGAAGTCAGAGGTTGGGGTTGGCTAGATGCTCTGCACCCAGAAGATCGCGAGCATACTGCTCAAATCTGGCGTCAGGCAGTGCAGACGAAAAGTGCCTATATGGCTGAATATCGCATCCGGGCAAAGGACGGCAGTTACTCTTACTTCAGCGCTCGCGGAGTCCCTGTGTTGGCAGCAGACGGTAGCATCCGTGAGTGGATTGGAACCTGCACTGATATCAGCGAACGCAAAGCAGCAGAGGAGGCGCTAAAAGCCCGCGCCGAGGAACTGACTTACCTCACAGCAGTTCTAGCACGGACCAATGTTGTTTTAGAAAAGCGCAATCAAGAACTCGACCAGTTTGCCTATGTGGCATCTCACGATCTAAAAGCACCGTTACGGGCGATCGCCAACCTCTCTCAGTGGATAGAAGAAGATCTGAGGGAACAGCTAACCGACGACACCCGGTATCAGATGGATTTGCTGCGCGGGCGCGTTCATCGCCTAGAAGCACTCATCGACGGCTTACTAGCATATTCTCGTGTGGGGCGCCTCGAAACGGCAACATCAAAGGTGTCTGTCACCACTTTGGTGAATGAGGTCATTGACTCCCTTGCCTTTCCGCCAACATTTACGATAGAGGTAGAACCATTACTACCAACGCTAGTAACCGAGCGGTTGCTTTTAGAGCAGGTGTTTACTAATCTCATCGGCAATGCCATCAAACATCACCCAAGGACAGATGGTAGAGTGCAAATCTCCGCTCAGAAGCAAAGCAAGTTCTACGAGTTTGCCATAACCGATGATGGTGCTGGCATTGCACCTCAGTATCACGAAAGAGTGTTTGGCATCTTCCAAACCCTAGAAGCCCGCGACAAAAGTGAAAACACAGGGATAGGTTTAGCAATTGTCAAGAAAATTGTGGAAAGCCAAGGGGGCACTGTTTGGCTAGAATCTCAGGAAGGTGAAGGAGCAACATTTCGCTTCACTTGGCCCAATCAACCTACCAAATGAATGAGGCGAACGCTCAAATAAACTGCGACCATAGTATAAAATATGTTTGACAATACTTAATGAAAGAGACAAAAACAAACATCTTACTTGTTGAGGATGACGAAGTAGATGTTATGAACGTACAAAGAGCGCTCAAGGAAAACAACATTGCTGATCCGCTGCATATAGCAAGTAATGGGTTAGAGGCATTAGAAATGCTTCGAGGTTGTAACGGTTCCCATCCCTCAATTCCCTTAGAGCGGAGATTGATTTTGCTCGATCTCAATATGCCAAAGATGAATGGGATTGAATTTTTACGGGAATTGCGAGCCGATTTATCACTCAAAGCGATCCCGGTGATTGTCCTTACTACATCAAATGAAGATAGAGATAAGGTGGAAGCTTATAACCTGAATGTAGCTGGATATATTCTCAAACCCGTTACATTTTATAGATTTGTAGAAGCAGTAAAAATACTCGGTCAATATTGGACATTAAGTGAAATCCCGTAGTTATGTGATTTTGGATTCTAGATTGCCAATTTTGAAATAACACCAAAATCCAAGTCCTTAGAACGCGTAAGGAAGCGTCTTTGAAGGAGAAACGCAAACCGCTTGAGTCCAAAATCCAAAATCGCAAGATGGGTTATGGAAACTGTCAAAATCTTATTGGTAGACGACGATGAAGTAGATCGCATGGCAGTACGCCGAGCGCTGAAAGCACCTGGCGTTCAAATGGAGATATTGGAAGTCAGTGACTGCAAAGGAGCGCTTGCGGCTCTGCAGCAACAAGAGTTTGACTGTGTCTTCCTAGACTATCGGTTACCAGATGGTGACGGTCTTAGCTTAGTTCAACAGGTACGTGCTTTGAATATTGCAGTCCCCTTAGTCGTTCTGACCGGACAGGGAGACGAACAAGTTGCTGTCCAAGTGATGAAAGCAGGGGCTTACGATTATTTGTCTAAGGCTAAGGTAACACCCGACAGTCTATACCAAACTCTGCGTCACGCTATCCGTGTTCGTGAAGCCGAGAGGCAAACGGCGATCACCAACCAGAAACTGAAGGAAAGCGAAGAGCGCTATCGGTTAGTTCTAGAAGGTGCTAACGATGGGATTTGGGATTGGTATTGCGCTACCGATGAAGTTTATTGTAATGAGCGGCTACTGGAAATTATCGGCGTATCGCGTTCTGAATTTAGCCTCACTCCTACTGCTTTCACAGAACTCATGCACACAGAGGACTTGCCACGAATCCGCGCCGCGATCTCAGCTCATTTGACTCGCGGTGAGAAGTGTGAAGTGGAATTTAGGCTCCGCCATGCTTCAGGTGAATACCGCTACTGCGTTGCTAGAGGAAAAGCCCAGCGTGACTCCTTCGGGTGCCCTGTAAGGATGTCGGGTGTCCTCACCGATATTACTGCGCCTAAGCGGTTAGAGCAGGCCCTCAGAGCTAGTGAATCCCGATTTAGACGTTTAGCTGAATCCAATGTTATTGGATTGCTGGTGGCAAATTTTAGCGGCAATATCCTAGATGCAAATGATGCTTTTTTAGAAATAATTGGCTATTCACGTCAAGATTTAATCGCAGGAAGATTGAATTGGCGTGAAATAGTGGCGCGAGAATCCGCAAGCGTGAATGAGCGGATGATAGAAGAACTCAGGAGATTGGGATTTTGCCGCAACATTGAGCAGGAATATATCCACAAAAATGGTAGGCGTATCCCGCTGCTCTTAGGGGGAGCCTTGATAGAAGGAATTGCGGAAACAGGTGTATTCTTTGTCCTTGACTTGAGTGATCGTAAGCGCTCAGAGGCAGAAATTATTAAACTGAACCGAGACTTGGAACGGCGAATCAGCGAGTTAGAAACACTGCTAGATGTTATTCCCATTGGGATTGCGATCTCCCAAGACTCTGAATGTCAACACATCCGTATCAATCCTTCTCTAGCAAAGTTATTAGGTTTACCACTTGATAACGATGCCTCACTAGCTAAGGCCAAGGTGGAACAACTGTCTTACAACTTGTACCGCCACGGCAAAGAACTGGCGGCTGCCGAACTCCCCATGCAGTCTGCTGCTATTACAGGCATTGAAGTATTGGACGTGGAACTTGATATTGCCA
>JAFAVL010000680.1 GCA_019242465.1 Chroococcidiopsidaceae cyanobacterium CP_BM_RX_35
ATTCTCTTCTACAAACGTGATCTCATTCGCGATCTGAGTTGATGAATTTTGACCTGCCCCAGTTGATGAAGTTACCCTGCCGAAGTCGCGTGAGACTAGGGTGCCGAAGTTGGTGAGATTACCCTGCCGAAGTTGTGAGAATATGCACGAAAGGCAAAATCATCGACCCCTAGAACCTTGGGCACCTCAAGTTGAGGTAAGGAAAGCTTTTTGAGATGGTTCAACAGAGTACTTCCACAAACTCTAGCACCGACTTGATGGGCTAGGCGTTCCCCCGCAGCACCCCCTAGAGCTAGAACAATTGCCTGTAACCTCTGAACCAAGCGCATGGTCTTTCTTGCCCAAGGTGCAGCGACTTCCGTAAGACGCTCTGTAAAAATACGACTTGTGCAAGCCGAGTTAAGGCAAAAGAACTTACGCACTTGTAGCTGGAGGGTCATACTGTATTGTGCTAACCCTAAATCCTGTAATGCCCGCTCATAGTGGCTGTGAACACGGTGGCTGAAACCTCCGCAAACTGGGCATTGAGCAATCGTCTGTGTGGAAGCAACGCTCACATGCAGATGTGTGTTTGCTGTATCTAGGCTCCAATTTTCTAATTGAATTTGTTGGGTATCGGGCAGGAGATGTCGAAGAATTTCCAGAACCTCTTAAATCATGAGCAGGGGGATATCTCGATCATGACGCGGGTTCACCAAAACCTCGGAAGAGCCCTAGATACTTGGCATTCAATCAACTCAAGCTAAAGTGACTAAAGTCTTTTTAGTTTGACGGTCGATAGGAGCAATAATGGCTCAATCTCATCCCTGGCAAGTGAGTCCAACGCATTTGACCTTAGAACAGTTTGAAGAATTTGTCTTACCTCATTTGCACACGGGGAGCCGCGGTCCTCAGCCGCAGCTCTCTTTGCACGCGATCTTTAACTATATTCTTAAACTTTTTTACCTAGGCTGTCAGTGGAAAGAGCTGCCCATTGAAAAGAACAAAGATGGGCGACCAGAGAGCCACTACACCAGCATCTATCATGCCTTTAGGCGCTATGAAGCCCATGGGTGCTTCGATGCCATTTTCGTGGGGTCTGTGTCGCAGCTTCACCAGAAAGAGTACCTCGACATCAGCGTCATCCACGGAGATGGTACGACGACAGCCGCGAAGAAAGGCGGCGATCATCTTGGATTCAACGGACACAAGCACATGAAAGGCGATAAAGTTGTCGCCTTCTGTGCTCGCAACTGCAATGTGCTCGCCCCTTTTGTGACCGCCCCTGGCAATCGACATGAGTCGCCGCTCTTGCAGAAAGTGCTGCCGCAAGTGACTCGCATCGCTCAGCAGGTCGGACTCGATCTAAACAATACAATTGTCAGCCTAGATTCTGCCTACGATAGTCGAGCGAACCGGAAAGCCATTTTCAATCGTGGCATGATTCCTAACATCCCTGAAATTCTGCGCGGCGGAAGTACTCCGAAGCGTGGACGCAAACCTGTTTTCGCTCCAGCTCTTTTTCAAGAAAGGTTTTTCACCATCGAGCGGGTGTTCGCCTGGGAAGATAAGTTTCGTCGTTTACTGCTGCGCTTTGAACGAATCAGTCAGTTGCACTATGCCTTGAAAAGCCTAGCTTACACGATGATTAATCTCCGGCACTTCTGCCACAGCTAATGCTCTCGTCATCCATTTCCCTGAGATCTCGATGCTAGAGACCAAGATTTGTCGTGCCTGGGAAGTGGGGATATTGGGAAAAAAAGCATGGAAACTATCAAAATAAATCGTTCTTTCCCCTTGAAGGCTCAACTTGACCTTGCGCTTAATATTTCACATCAACATTTATATAAAACCCGCAACCAGTTGTGAGCCTAGCTCATCCAGTCTCGTGGGACAGACAACACAACCTCTTCATAGATCTAGATAATGTTCATACGGCTGAAAAAGATGACTTGTGTTTGATGCAACTGTATGGAATAATTCTCTCAAGCTCAAACTACAGTAATTCGATTGATATACAGTACTTTGCAAGAATTCAAAGAACTTTCTAAATTCGGCGAGTTTGGCGGTGTCAATAGAATTCAGCTTAACCATCGTACTTGTCGCACAAAAGAAGCAGGCTATGTCTAAATTTTCAGGTTTCTCCCGCCGCCGCTTCCTGCTAACTTCCAGTCTTATCACCCTTGGAGTCAGTGTAGGGGCGAAAGTCAAGGGCAACTCGGTACCTGTAAATTGGTCCCAACGCGCCCTCGACATCGGTAAACAAGCTTACATCTGGGGCTATCCACTTGTTGTTATCAAGCGAACGGAACGTATAGCAATATCGAGGACACCACTCAACCAATTTTCTAGAGCCGATTATCTTGCCACACCCGAACAAAGGACCGTCGTCGCTCCCAACAACGATACGCTGTACGCCACTGCTTGGCTAGACTTGCACCAGGAACCCCTCATCCTACAGGTACCCGATACAAATGGGCGCTACTATACCATCCAGTTTCTGGATGCATATACTAACACCTTTGCCTACGTCGGCACGCGTGTTACTGGTACGCAGGAGGGTAGCTACGCGATCGTCGGTCCCACCTGGAAGGGTACTCTGCCTGAAGGCGTCAAACAGATCGAATCCCCAACGAATACCGTGTGGCTGCTCGGGCGCACCCTTGTGGATGGAGAAGCCGACCTACCGAAGGCGCGAGCCTTGCAGCAACAATACACCCTAACTCTTCTCAGCGCGTATGGCACCACATCACCGGACACGGCTCAACTTGGCCCAACCCAAGCGACAGAGAATCTTCCGAGTCCCCAGGACATTGCGTCCAGCGGTTTTCAGTTCTACGATGAGTTGGGTGGAGACCTACAGGGCGATCCCCCACCAGTGGCTCAACGCCCTTTGTTGAAACAATTCGCACAATTCGGCATCGGTTCGAAACGAGGTACCCTACAGCTAAAAGACCTGACGATCGTTGCGGCGCTCACTGAAGCCGTCAGCGACGGGGATCGGCTTATACAAGATTCACGCTTCGGAACAACGATGAACGGTTGGTCAGTGAACTACCTGACCGGTGATTTCGATAGCAACTACCTCCTGCGAGCGTTCGTCGCTAAGTATTTGCTCGGTGCCAATGTTGCTGAGGAAGCGCTGTGGAAGCGTAATAGATTATGTTGAAGTATTATATTACAAGGAAAGGAACATTCAGCTCTTTGTGTAAATTCGCTAGAATTCAAGAACAAATCAAGGTTTCAGCCTTGCTTAACCCAACTTCCTGAACACTCCCAGGAAGCGTAAATACTCTGTATCATAGCTATGCTTCTTGCACTCCCTAGGTTATAGAAGCTTTGTAGCATAATAGTTCAACATAATCTATTACGCTTCCTATCCTTATTGTTGTTCTAAAGCTTAAGGTTTAGTGTCGATTCACTTGTGGGTGCAATCGATCTTCTTGAGGATGGAAAATGTGTTGGGTTTGTAGGGCATCACGGTGCTGGTATTACCAACTCGGTACACCAGAGAGTTCTTCATAAGATTCAAAGGAGCTATCGCGATCACATAACTTCCTATATATTTTATGTGCAACCACCGAAAAAAGACAGTGGTAGAGGGGAACCATCTATGCGTTCTCGGTCTATCAACCCCTGTTTTTTTTAAGGATGAAGTACCACGTCGGGTCGCATCAGACTCGTCCTGTAAAGTCCCAATTGTCCACCAGAGCCCGCTCAAACCCGCTACAAGAGCAACCCAAACATTACCCAAAAATAGGGTCATTCCAATGCACAGCAAAAATAGGGCAAGGGCAAGCCTACAGGAAGAAAAATGAGAATGACCGTAATGGCTTTGAAGCGCGTGACCGCATTCGTGAGCACTGATGGCTACGGCATATAGAGATACTCCTGCATAAATATGTGGCGGTAGATGTATAGTCCCCTGCTTTCCTTCCTGGGGTCTGTAGAAAGCCGTTCTAGTGTTTGAGTCATTCTGGATAGGCAGTCCTGGCAGACCATTTTCTTCCAAGATTTTCTTAGCTATCTTGAATCCAGTTAACCCACAAGTCACTGCACGCTCTGGATTGTGGTACTGAATAGTTCGCATGTGAGCAAACAACCAAAGAAACAGAGCAAAGGAAATCATTGCTCCACTGAGCAGCAGAGAAACCCAGTAGTTCATGTGAAAAGCTTTTAACTTGGGTTAAGTATAGCTTTTTTTATGTACACTTTTTAGTGATTAACTCCGCTGTGCATAGAATTGATATTGATTGGGAGTTGGCTTAAAGTCACCAGCAGAACAGGTAAGCTTGGCAATGACAATAAAGAGTGCATCCCGCTTGTGTGATAAGCATAAATACTTAGGCTTGCTTGTTTTAGCCAGAGCTAAACTTTGAGAAGTCTCCGTCTGGTTAATGATACTGATGAATGCTGACAAAAAAGCCCAAATCCAAGCTCATGCTCGCGCTATCGC
>JAFAVL010000695.1 GCA_019242465.1 Chroococcidiopsidaceae cyanobacterium CP_BM_RX_35
GCGATAGCGCGAGCATGAGCTTGGATTTGGGCTTTTTTGTCAGCATTCATCAGTATCATTAACCAGACGGAGACTTCTCAAAGTTTAGCTCTGGCTAAAACAAGCAAGCCTAAGTATTTATGCTTATCACACAAGCGGGATGCACTCAAGTAAAGCTTTAGATAGAAATGTTCGGATTTCCTTGGTTGAATCTTCTAATATCACAACAATTGGAGTTGGTGAGGCAACTTTTAGTACCATCAAGCTATTCTTCGATTTTCTTGGCTTACCAGAACATGAATGGATGCCAAAATGCAATGCCAGTTACAAGATGGCAATTAAATTTGTAAATTGGAACGCACAAGGAAGACACTTCTACCATCCTTTCCAAAGATATGAAACGGTGGAAGGTTTCGACATTGCAGAATGGTGGCTGAAAATTAAGCGCGGCGAAGAATCATTCGACTATGCCTGCTTCCTCATCCCATTGCTATGCGACAATAAGCGGTCTCCCAGATATTTCGATGGTACTGTTTTTGACGATAAAGTTCAAGACTTGTTCTCCCGTGAGTCTATGCCAAAGAAAAGCTTACTGGCAGACCATAAGGTTCAAATTCCCTACGCCTATCATTTTGACGCCAATTTGCTGGCAAGATTCTTGAAAGACTATGCCAAGCAAAAAGGTGTGATACAGATTGTTGATAACGTTATAGATGTCAAGCTAGCAGAGAATGGCAGCATCGATAGCATTATTACCAGAGAGCATGGCAATATTAGCGGTGACCTATTCATAGACTGTACCGGTTTCCGTGGTCTGCTGATTAACCAAGCTCTTGGTGAACCATTTATTTTTTTCTCTGAATCGCTGCTGTGCGATAGAGCAATTGCGATGCAAGTCCCAACTGATATTAAAAAGGATGGTATAAATCCTTATACAACAGCTACCGCGTTGAGTTCTGGTTGGGTTTGGAATATACCTTTGTACGGCAGAATTGGTACGGGGTATGTTTACTGTAGTAAGTTTCTCTCTTCAGTAGAAGCAGAACAAGAATTTCGCCAACACCTCGGACCTACTGCTGAGAATTGCAAGGCATCTCACATTAATATTCGGGTAGGACGAAACCAAAACTCATGGGTGAAGAACTGTGTAGCGATTGGTCTATCCAGTGGTTTTGTGGAGCCATTAGAGTCTACTGGCATATTCTTTATTCAACACGGTATTGAAGAGTTAGTCAGCCACTTCCCAGACAAAACCTTCAATGAGGAGTTGATTCACAGTTATAACAAAGCAATCGCAGAGTGCATAGATGGTGTTCGCGATTTCTTGACGTTGCATTACTGGGTCAGTGATCGCTCGGACACACCCTTCTGGAAAGCTACTAAGCATGAAATCCAAGTTCCAGAAGAACTAAGAGAAAGGTTGCGTTTGTGGAAAACTCGATTGCCAAACAGCAAGAACATCAATCAGAAATATCATGGCTTCGAGTCTTACTCTTATTCTGTAATGTTGCTCGGACTTAATTACAAGCCGGAAAGTAGTCTACCTGTTTTAGAGCATATCGACGAAGGAAATGCGGTTGCTGCTTTTAACGCCATTAAGGAAAGAGTTCATCACCTGAATGATACCTTACCTTCCCAGTATGAATACTTAACTTACGTTATCAAGTCTCAAGAGGAGTCCGAGTACCTGCACGAAAATCACTTAGCTGAATCATTAGCTACTGTTTAGAACCATCAGCTTATGCAGATTTTGGTGTTGATCTGCTCTATCTTCCCTCGCTGAGTATCGGCTGCTGATAGTCATTGTGTTAAGCAGCAGCGGTTTAAGAAGTACTGTGTAGTGATGAACAAAATATCGAATTACACTAACTGCATAAGGGTTACCAACTCTACTTCTCAGACTTTAATCCCAACTGCTGTTGCTCTTGGAAAGTTTGACGGTCTGCATCGTGGGCATCAACGTGTAATTCAATCTATTTTGAGCTTGCACGGGCGCGCCCCTGGAGCGGCTTCGAGCGGAACGTTAAGTCAAGTAGAAAGACAGGAGACAGGAAACAAGAGTCAGAAGCAAGAAGATAAAAGACAAGGAGAACAAGGAACCACTCTCTCCTATGTCTTCCGTCTCCCTTGCACCGCTTCAACTATCCCTCTGAAAGAACAAGTTTACCCTACAGTTGTTACCTTTAATCCTCATCCACAAGAGTTCTTTACGGGAAAACCCTGTCCTTTGCTAACACCTTTGAAAGAGAAAGTACAACAACTACTAAGTTGGAGAGTACAACAGCTGTCACTATTGCCCTTTAACAAAGAACTAGCTGCTTTGAGTCCGCAAGATTTTGTCGAAAAGATTTTGGTGCAACAGCTGCACGCCCGAATGATTAGTGTAGGGGAGGATTTTCGTTTTGGCAAGCAACGGAGCGGAGCAGCTTGCGATCTGCAAGCAATCGCAGCTAAATTCGGTATCCCTGTTGTTATCGTTCCTAATTGCACTTGTGAAGGCGATCGCATTAGCAGCTCTTCTATTCGCCAAGCCTTAGCTCAGGGTGACCTCCGCCGTGCTAATGTGCAATTAAACCATCCTTATCAACTTACGGGAACAGTTGTTAAAGGACAGCAGCTCGATAGAAGCATAAGCTTTCCCACAGCCAACATCCAGCTACCCCCCAACAAGTTTCTACCTCGGCATGGTACATATGCTGTAAGAGTCTCGATTGTAAATGAGACTGTAGATGCTTCATCTCTACCCAATCACCTTTTGCTACTTGCCGTAGGAATTATGAATATTGGCAATCATCTTACAGTCCATGATACCCATCCATCTGTAAAAATACACCTGTTAGACTGGTCTGGCAATTTGTATGGAAAAACTCTAACAGTACAACTAGAAAAATTTTTGCGACCAGAACAAAAAATTTCGTCCCTAGAAGCCCTCAAAGCACAAATTATAGGCGACTGTGCTATGGCTAGATCCTTGCTGCTAGCAAAGCAATCCGCCTTTTACTAATTAGAGCAGAAATTGGTTAACATAGATCCTTATCTGCCCCCTTAATAATTTTGTGGTCTTGGGGATGTTGAATGAATTTTTCTCCGCTTGATGATTCGCGGATTGTGCTATCTAGTACGATAGGTGTAGATAGGTCAAATTCAAGGAATGTTGAAAGGAGCCGCACAAAAGGCATTCTAAGAATCTGGCAATCGATACTGCCCCACAATCCGCTTGGCAAACTCTGGCACGTGGGCGGCTAGTTTTTCTGGGTGGTGCCGCTTGACATACAAATAATTGCGGGTGAAGTGGGAATCGATTGAGAACCGGGCATACTCTAAACCTTTGGGACCAATCTTTTCAATCGCCACACCCATTAACCGAGCTGCCCACATCGGCAGAGTGACTCCTTTGTCGTAGGCAGGAATACTTTGTTGTACAGCTTGACGGCGATCGCCTTTGGACCTCACTGGCTGTGTTTCCAGCTGGTTTTGCACGAAGGAAAGCATCTCTTGCCCTTGTTGATTGCGGACCACAATCCACTGCCAACCCAAGGGAGCGCCCATGTAACCCACGACCAAATCTGCTAAGGAATTGACGTAATCGAAACAGCTCATACAAGAGGGAGCAAAGACATCCTTCAGTTGGTTAGTCTTGAGACCAAAGAAAGGCACCGTTTCCACTGAGCCATCTTCATGTTTGAAGTGAACTCGGAAATCTTGCATAAACTCGTAATGGACTACTGTCTCTGGAGAACGGCTAGTTGTTTCCAGGAATTTTTGCAGTCCGGCGCGATTAACGTTGTCTACACAAGGCGTTCCCAAAACGTAAAGCTTTTCTAAGCCCAGCTGCTTTTCTACAGCTCGTAATGCCTGGATTTGACAACCAACACCAATAACCAGTAGCCGCTTCATGCCCGATTGTTCAACTTGCTCTAACACAGAAAGATTAGGCGACAATGTTGGCTTGTTGACCCGCGCTGCTAGAACCTCCTCTGGAGTCCGAGCGATGATCGGCATAGGTTGAAAGCGGTCTTCCTGCGTGTTCTGGACGCAGACCACACCTTCAACTAGACCGTGATTGAGCATTTCGATAGCAATTGTACTTACAATCCCTGTCCACTGTGCTCCTGGAATTGGCTCAGTCTTGCGTGCCGCCATCATGGATTGGTTGACGCCAAAGTACAGCTCATCAGGACAATCCAAGTTGCGGCTACGAGCGTGTGTCTGTGCTTCTAATTCAGCAATCTGCTGATTTAAGAAAGCACAAGCTGTTTTAACGTAGTGAATGTAATATGTATCGCACAGCCCACAGTCACTACACAGTTCCTTGGCGGGGCGGCGGCTAGAGGGTTTGATGGCTTTGGCTTTCTTATGAGGGTATGTCGCAGTCATGTTATGAACATTTATTTTATTAACTAATGAATTATAGGTAACAATCACACATGATTTTCAGGTGTTGTCGAAACTAGTTGGCAATGCCCTAGAAAACTCGACGGCTGACAGGTTAGCGTTAGATAAATTCTCTCTTACAAGAGCGCTCGTGGATACCTCTATTCTGATCAAAACCTTTGTTGCCGTATTTGTCTTGGCAGATGCCCTGGGTAATGCACCAATCTTCTTAGTTCTAACTAAGGGCATGGAGCCAGAGCAAAGAAATGGTGTGATAGACCGAGCTAGTGTTGTGGCAACAGCAGTCCTGCTGGGCTTTGCCTTTGCGGGTCAACCAATTCTAAACTACTTAGACATCAGTATTGGTTCTTTAAGGGTAGCTGGGGGACTGCTCCTGCTGTTAATTGCTTTGCGCATGTTGCAGGGAGAAATGGATACACCAATCGTTGAGCAGGAGCGTGATGTTGCAATTACTCCACTAGCTTTGCCTCTCTTGGCTGGACCAGGAACGCTGACTACAGTGATGTTGCTGATGTCTGAATCCCCTGATGCTCGTCTAAGCGTGGCAGTTGGTATTGTAGCTGCTATGGGAGTATCGTGGTTCATTGTCCGTCAGGCTACTCGAATTAATCACTGGCTCGGTGCTGAAGGGGCAGTGATCGTCACTCAGCTCCTTGGTTTTCTCTTAGCGGCACTGGCAGTAGAGATTGGCAGCATAGGGATTCGCGAACTGTTTCTCAACTCATAATCATAAGTAGGCATGCTATTTTTTAGTTAAAAACCAATCAATCAAGCTTCGGGCAATGCTTGGCTTGGGGGGAATCAGTGGTAGATTCTCCTTGGTAAACCAAGCTGCATCTGTTAGTTCATCGCGATCGATCTGGATTTCGCCATTGGCGTAGGTAGCAGTGAAGCCAAGCATGAGTGAATTCGGATAGGGCCAAGGTTGACTACCAAAATATTTGATATCTTTAATCTCAATCCTCACCTCCTCATAGATTTCTCGAACAATAGCATCCTCTAGAGATTCTCCTGGTTCTACAAATCCAGCAAGGGTGCTGTAGAGATGAGCTGGAAAATGGTGAGCGCGAGCCAATAGAATCTCAGAGCCACGCTCCACTAAGACAATAACTGCTGGCGAGAGGCGAGGATAATTGACTAAACCGCATTTGGGGCATTGCTTAGCTCGCTTACCTGACAACTGCACTGTTTGTGTTGCACAATGACCACAAAATTGATGCGTTCGATCCCATTCCATAATCTGAAAAGCTCGACCAGCTAGGGAGAACAGGTCTGTCTCTAGATATTCATACAACTTGCGTAGGTTTTCAAAGGTCATGCCACGGGGCGGAACACTATCTTGCCCAAGCTCTGCTGAGTAACAGTCTTGACCAGCAAGTGTTCCTAAGTACTGCTTGCGGATTGGGGTTAAACCCAGTTCTGAGAGGTTGGGGGAGCAGGGTATG
>JAFAVL010000738.1 GCA_019242465.1 Chroococcidiopsidaceae cyanobacterium CP_BM_RX_35
ATCTAAATACGCACAGTCCGGCATCTTTGTACAAAGCGTTTGCACCTGAAGAAGCACGACGGATTCTACGGCGATTAGAATTCTGCTACACGCCCAAGCACGGCAGTTGGTTGAATATGGCAGAAATCGAGTTAAGTGTCTTAGCCCGTCAGTACTTAGACCAACGGATTGCAGATTTTGAGCGCTTGAGAGCCGAAGTTGCGGCTTGGCAGGAAGCTCGCAATCAGGAACAGACCTGGATTGATTGGCGCTTCACGACTGAGGATGCCCGCATTAAACTCAAGCGTCTTTACCCTACAGTTAATCGTTGACATACCACTAGTAGCCAGCGGACAAAGGAAGAGGGATACTCTGCTGCTAAATATTTGCAGACATTATCGTAAGTCAAGGGATTTGTTCAGATCTGCAAGTTGCTCACAGATATTGTGACTGGTTCTAACCATGACACTCTTGCGGGACATCAATTGTTTTCTTGCCCTGGAAAGACTTCTAGACTCAGGGGTAGCTGCTCTTAACTTACCCACTTTGAGCCCCAGAGCGATCGCCTCAACTTCAGTTTTTTTGCAGCATCCAAATGTCGCGTGACTGTTATATCGGTAATGGCAAGATAGTTAATCATATTAGCGGAGCACGGTGCCTTAAAATGGGGCTAATAGCGGTGTCAGGAGCTATGGCTGCTAGAGACCTATTTCATGATGCTGTTAAAAAGGCTCTCCTAAACGAGCAGTGGATAATTACTGCCGATCCACTAACGATCAAAATTGAAGGTGTGAGGTTTGAGATCGATCTGGCAGCAGAAAAGGTCTTTGCAGCAGAGAAGGCAGGGCGAAAAATTGCGGTTGAAGTCAAAAGTTTTCTGAGCAACTCGGTGCTAACTGACTTTCATGTAGCCTTGGGGCAATTTTTGAACTATCGACTTGCTTTACACATGAGTGAACCAGACAGGACAATATACCTAGCGGTGCCGTTTGATACGTTTGATTCTTTCTTCCAAGAGCGGTTTGTACAGGAAGCAGTTAGGCTGTATCAACTCAAGCTTGTTGTTTACGATCCAGTGAAGGAGATAGTCATTGAATGGAAAGACTAGAACACTACCGCCAATGCATCCGTAAGCTGCTCTCCCAACAAGCAACCGTGGAAGAGGGCAGTCCAGATATTGAGCTTGCTCAACGTAAGCTAAGGAGTCGCCTCCGGCAAAACGTTGAGTGCCAGTTGATTTTTGATGCAGAGCATGACCATTATCAGTTGATGGATGTGGGCTGGCAGGGGCTAAAACGGGTTTACAACTGTTTCATTCATCTGGACATTAAGGATGGCAAGATTTGGATTCAGCGCAATATGACTGAGGTGGACGTGGCGCGGGAATTAGTAGAAATGGGTGTACCCAAAGAGGACATTGTCTTGGGGTTACATCCGCCATACAAGCGTCCATATACAGGGTATGGGGTCGCATAACCAATCAGGCGGAGACTCCTGTAGGTAACTTGAGCCACACCATTTTGAATTTTCCAAATTACAGCCTATTTCACGTATATGAGGTACAATAGGATGAGTAAATTAACAGGTTAAATGAAAGCTTACTCAATCGACTTGCGAGAAAAAATAGTCAAGGCTTATGAACAAGGTAATACCTCAATTAGAAAAGTTGCGGCGAGATTTGGCGTAGCCAAAAGCTTTGTGCAAAAATTGCTCTCCATCCACAAGAGTCAAGGTCATGTAGCACCGAAACAACCAGGTGGAGCCAGGAAGAGTAAATTAGACGGATATGCCGCTCAACTGGCAGCGATGGTGGAAAAATATCCAGATGCAACATTATTAGAGTACTGTGAATATTGGAGCAAAACTTATAATCATTGGGTAAGTACTAGTACCATGTGTCGTGCCTTGCAGCAGGAGAAATTACCGCGAAAAAAAAGACAATACGTAGCAGCCAAGCTCAAACAGAATGAGTGCAGCAATTGAGAAGTGAGTATTGGCAGAAAATCCAACTAATAGTTCCAGAAAACTTAGTATTTATCGATGAAATGGGTGTGGTGTTAGGTTTGACACGAACTCATGCCCGAAGTCCCTACGGCAGTAGGGTATATTGTTTCCAACCTTTTTATCGTGGTGCCAAAGTAACAGTAATTGGGGCAATTAGCTTAAAACAAGTTTTAGCGGTTATGACTTTGAATGATTCAATGGATGGTCAGGCTTTTCAAGTCTTTGTTAAAAAGTGTTTACTGCCTCAACTTTGGGATGGTGCTGTAGTTGTGATGGATAATCTTCCCGCACATAAAGTCAAAGAAATTGAGCCTCTAATTCAGTCGGTTGGTGCAAGTGTGATCTACCAGTCTCCCTATTCTCCCGACTTTAATCCCATTGAACTTTGGTGGTCCCAACTAAAAGCTTTCTTGCGACAATTTTCTCCAACCACTGCATCCAGAGTTGATATTCTCATTAAAACCGCGCTTGATTTGATTAACCCCAAGCATTTAAAAAACTGGTTTACCAACTGTTGTTACTGTACCTCATAAATATGCAAAATGCTGTAAATAATTCAGCGTCCTTTGCAATGTTCAACGTATGTGCGTAGGACATCGTTTATCAACGTCTGATACCCTTTTTTCTTCGCGTGATCCTTGAACCATTGAAGGACTTCAGTATCAATCCTGATACTGATGGCTTCAGTTCTCGGCTTCCGCTCTACGAAGTGTGCATTTTTGAAAAACTCCTCGTCCAGTTCGGGGATGTCGGAGAAATCGATGTCGTCGTCGGACATCGCATCGAGCGCCTTTGCCCGCTCCTGGCTCATGGGGTGGATTGCGTCCCTACGTTTGCGTACAGTGGTCATAGTACAGCCTTTCCAAGATAGTCTGACTCCACTAACATCTCTGGCTC
>JAFAVL010000845.1 GCA_019242465.1 Chroococcidiopsidaceae cyanobacterium CP_BM_RX_35
ACAAACAGATATTGCGGTAGGTTCGCCAATTGCCAACCGCAACCGCAGCGAGATTGAGGGATTGATTGGGTTTTTCGTCAACAGCTTAGTGATGCGCACAGACTTAGCGGGCAACCCGCCGTTTCGAGAGCTACTCAGCCGGGCGCGAGAGGTAGCACTGGGAGCATATGCACACCAAGACTTACCCTTTGAAAAACTGGTGGAGGAACTACAACCTGAACGAGACTTGAACCGCAACCCCTTGTTTCAGGTCGTATTCGCTCTGCAAAATGCACCAGTAGAGGCGCTGGAGCTGCCAGGGCTAACGCTGAGTCCGCTCTCCTTTGACCCAGGGACAACGCGGTTTGATTTAGAATTCCACGTCAGCACCTGCTCAGGTAGCCTGGGGAGCCTAGGAATTGAGCGCTCAGATCAACTCAAAGTCTTAGCCGTTTACAACACCGACCTATTTGATAGCGCCACCCTCGCTCGAATGCTGGCACATTTTCAGACTCTGCTAGAAGGTATTGTGGCAAATCCAGAACAACAAATTGCCGACTTGCCGCTGCTGAGTGAAAGCGAACGTTATCAGATGTTAGTGGAATGGAACAATACTCAGGCAGATTACCCCAAGCACTTGTGCATCCATCAGCTATTTGAAGCGCAAGTAAAGCAGACCCCTCAGGCAGTGGCGATCGCCTGGGCAGACAAGCAACTCACTTATCAGGAGCTGAACAACGGTAGCAATCAATTAGCCCATTATTTAAAGTCTCTAGGTGTTGGTCCAGATGTTCCAGTTGGTATCTGTGTCGAGCGCTCCTGGGAGATGGTGGTAGGACTGCTAGGTATCCTTAAAGCAGGTGGAGCTTATGTCCCCCTAGATCCCGCATACCCACAGGAGCGCTTGAATTGGATAGTGGGAGACGCTCAGATATCCCTGTTAGTGACCCAGCAGCGGTTAGCCCATCTCAAGCTGCAAGTACCGCAGATCGTTTACCTTGACCAGGACTTAGACACCATTATCAATCAAGAGAACCCTGTTAGTGATGTGACTGCCAGCCACTTGGTCTATATCATCTACACTTCTGGCTCAACCGGAAAACCCAAAGGAGTGTCAGTTGAACAGGGCAGTTTGTTAAACCTAGTCTTCTGGCACCAAAAAGCGTTTGAGGTGTCACCCACAACCAGAGCCACTCAGATTGCTGCTCCTGCCTTTGATGCTTGTGGCTGGGAAATCTGGCCTTACCTGAGTGCTGGAGCTAGCCTCCACTTTCCTGATGAGGAAACTCGTACTGCCCCAACTCGATTGCGAGATTGGCTATTAACACAAGCCATCACTATCAGCTTTTTGCCCACGCCAATAGCACAAAGAGTACTAGCCCTAGATTGGCCGCAGGAGGCAGCTTTAAAAACCTTACTTACTGGTGGGGACAAGTTGCAGCCATTTCCTTGTGCCTCCCTCCCCTTTGCGGTGGTGAATAATTATGGTCCCACTGAGAATACTGTCGTCACCACATCAGGTCGAGTCACTGCTCAAGAGCCAGCGGCAGCAGTGCCGACAATTGGTCGTCCAATCGCCAACACCCAAGTTTATCTGCTGGATGCCCAGTTGCAGCCTGTACCGATTGGTGCCAGGGGCGAGTTGTACATCAGTGGGGATGGACTGGTACGAGGTTATCTCAACCAGCCTGAGTTGACGACAGAGCGATTCATCCCGCATCCTTTTAGCTCGCACCCCAAAGCGCGTCTTTATAAGACAGGTGACTTAGCCCGCTATCGAGCTGATGGTCAGCTGGAGTTTTTAGGTCGCCAGGACTCGCAAGTGAAGATGCGGGGAGTCAGAATTGAGTTGGGAGAAATTGAAAGCTTGCTAGTGCAACATCCAGCAGTGCGAGAGGCAGTTGTGATGGCTCGTGAGGCGGCAACAGGCGAACAGTACTTGGTTGCTTATCTCACGCCAAACCTCCAATCCAGCGAACTTGAAGAGCAAATGCAAGAGCTGCAATTGCCGGATGAGCAGGTATTGCAATGGCAGATGCTTTATGAGGAAACCTATAGTCAGCCTGCTTCCCATTCAGATCCAACCTTCAATATTGTGGGTTGGAATAGCAGTTACACGGGTCAACCGCTTCCCGCAGAGCAGATCCGCGAGTGGGTTGACGACCGAGTTGAGCGGATTCTATCCTTGCAACCGAAGCGGGTGCTGGAGATTGGTTGTGGAACGGGTCTATTGCTATTTCGGCTCGCACCTCACTGCACTCAATACTGGGGAACAGATTTCTCACAGGTTGCACTCGACTACATCCGGCAGCAGTTGGCACATGCATTGCCCCAAGTCACGCTACTGCGGCAAATGGCAGACGACTTTCAGGGAGTGGAGGCAGAAGCGTTTGATGCAGTGATTCTCAACTCAGTCGTGCAATACTTTCCCAGCATTGATTATCTCTTGCAGGTACTAGAAGGTGCGGTAAAGGTCATCTCAGCAGGAGGCTTCATCTTCTTGGGAGATGTGCGCAGCCTGCCGTTGCTCCAGACTTTCCATGCATCAGTGCAATTCTATCAAGCTGAGTCTTCTCTCTCTAAGGAGCAGTTGCAGCAACGAGTCCAAACACAAATGTTTGAAGAAACGGAATTGGTTATTGACCCAGCTTTCTTTACCGCCTTGAAGCAGCGGTTTCCCAAAATTGGGAGAGTACAGATTCAACTGGCGCGGGGTTGCTACCACAATGAGATGACTCAGTTCCGCTACAACGTAATTCTTCATGTTGGGGCGGAGCCAATTACTCCTTTCCCGGTACAAAATTACCGATTTGAAAACCGCAGAGACGCGGAGGGCACAGAGAAAGAGAATATAGAGACATTGGTAATGTTAGAGCAAGAAGGGAGTAATCCCTTTGTGCATCTTTCCTGGCTGGACTGGGTTCAGGATCAGTTGACTGTTTCAGCAGTGCGTCAGCGATTGGTTGAAACTCAGCCAGAGATTTTAGGCGTTACCCACATACCGAATGCACGGGTGATGACAGCAGTGAAGACAGCACAATGGCTGTCGAGTACAGAAGAACCTAAGACGGTAGGGCAGTTTCGGGAAGTCTTGCAGGAACTATCAGAGCCCGGAGTAGATCCGGAAGCTTGGAGAACTCTAGAGGGGGAGTTGCCCTACACAATTAACCTGAGTTGGTCGGCTTCTGGTGCAGGCGATCGCTATGACATAATCTGTACGCGCCATCAAAGTTTCTGGGAGAGACAGGCGGCGGCGTTACTGCCCATAGCAAACCAAATAAATGATTCACTACGCCCCTGGCATGACTATGCGAATAATCCCCTGCAAGCTAAGTTTGCTTGCAAGCTAGTGCCCCAGCTACGCATGTATCTTAGAGCTCAGCTGCCGGATTACATGGTACCTTCTACTTTCATGGTGTTGGAAGCCTTGCCACTAACTCCTAATGGCAAGGTGGACCGACGT
Source organism: Chroococcidiopsidaceae cyanobacterium CP_BM_RX_35 (assembly GCA_019242465.1). The sequence continues at coordinate 3,443 of JAFAVL010000845.1, forward strand.
GCCCTACCTGCGCCTGAGCTAGTCAAATCGCTGGCAGGAGCAGATGTGCCGCCTCGGTCGGTGGTTGAGGAAGTGTTAGTGGGAATCTGGAGTGAGGTGCTGGGGTTGAAGCGGGTGGGAATTCATGACAATTTCTTTGAACTAGGTGGTCATTCCTTATTAGCTACTCAGCTGATTTCTCGTGTCCGCGATGCTTTCCAAATTGAATTACCCCTACGCAGCTTGTTTGAAAAAGCGACTGTAGCCAAACTGGCTGAGGAGGTCGAGCGGTTTTTAAACAGTGATTCTAAACCTCAAGCCCCAGCAATATTGCCAGTTCCGCGTGAGGCTCGTCGCATGAAACTCTCCTCGCTGACTAAAGAACGCAAAGAGTGATGACAGATAGTTCCCTCGCTGCCAATCAGAAAAGCCAGAATGGTTCTCAAGAAGTCTTTGTTTTTCCTGTCTCTTTCGCCCAGCAGCGGTTGTGGTTCCTTGAGCAGTTAGTTCCAGGGAATCCTTTCTATAATGTGCCTACTGCTGTGCTACTTACAGGTTCACTTAACGTTGCTGCACTGGAACAGACGTTCAATGAGATTGTGCGTCGTCATGAAGCTTTGCGTACTACCTTCAGGATAGTGGAGGGTGAACCTGTCCAGGTGATTGCACCCAGCTGGCATTTGCCTCTGTCCCTAGTAGATTTGCAAGAGTTACCAGAGGCGGAACGGGAGGCGGAAGTTCAACGACTGCTAACCGCAGAATTCCAGCAGCCATTCGAGCTATCTCAGGGATCACTACTACGAATCAAGCTGCTGCAACTGGGTGAGGCAGAACATGTATTGATGCTGACGATGCATCATATTGTTGCCGATGGTTGGTCTGCCGGAGTGCTGCTGCGAGAGCTAGGGACGCTCTATAATGCCTTTTCCATAGGTCAGCCTTCACCCTTAGTAGATTTGCCCATCCAGTATGCTGATTTTGCCTACTGGCAGCGCGAGTGGCTACAGGGAGAAGTCCTGGTAACCCAAATGGCTTACTGGCAGCAGCAGTTGGATGATGTTCCGCTTGGCTTAGATTTGCCCACTGACCGACCGAGGCCAGTTCTGCCAACCTTCCGGGGGGCACGTCAGTTCCTCATGTTACCCGTGGAGCTAAGTGAGGGGCTCTCAACTTTGAGCGCTCGTGAAGGGGTAACGCTATTTATGACTTTGCTAGCGGCATTCCAAACTTTGCTTTACCGCTACACAGGACAGGAAGACATCGTAGTTGGTTCGCCTATTGCTAACCGCAACCGCAGCGAAATTGAGGGGTTAATTGGGTTTTTCGTTAACAGCTTGGTGCTGCGCACGGATTTATCGGGCAACCCGCCGTTTCGGGAACTGCTGAGTCGGGTGCGAGAGGTGGCACTGGGAGCGTATGCACATCAGGATTTACCCTTTGAAAAGCTGGTGGAGGAACTGCAACCTGAGCGAGATTTAAACCGCAACCCCTTGTTTCAGGTTGTGTTCGCCCTACAAAATGCCCCCGTAGAAGTACTGGAGCTACCAAGACTGACACTGAGTCCGCTCTCTTTTGACCCAGGAACAGCGCGGTTTGATTTGGAGTTTCAACTCGTGGAGTGCTTGGGGAGCCTGGGGGTTGTTGTGACTTACAGTACCGATCTGTTTGACGCCGCTACGATTACCCGCATGCTGGAGAATTTTCGCACGCTATTAGAGAGTATTGTTGGCCAGCCAGAGCAACGGTTGGGAAACCTGTCGCTCTTAACAGCAGCTGAACGGTACCAGCTCCTCGTAGAGTGGAATGACACTGAGGCTGATTACTCTAAAAGTTTGTGTTTTCACCAACTTTTTGTAGAGCAGGTAGAGCAGACCCCAGAAGCGATCGCGGTCGTCTTCAAAGACAAGCAACTGACCTACCGAGAGCTGAATAGCCGCAGCAATCAACTAGCACACTACCTACGGCAACTGGGTGTAGGTGCGGAAGTCTTGGTCGGCATCTGTGTGGAGCGCTCATTGGAGATGGTTGTGGGAGTGTTGGGCATTCTGAAAGCAGGTGGGGCTTATGTACCTCTAGATCCCACCTATCCTACAGAGCGTCTCAGCTTCATGATGAGTGATGCTCAAGTATCTATCTTGTTGACTCAGCAGCGGTTGATTGAGCGGCTTGGGCTGCGAGAGCTACAGGTTGTCTGCATAGATCGCAACTGGGAGATTTCAATCCCTAATGGGGATTTATATAAAACAGCCGCCACAGATACATTACCCACGGAAAATGTATTTGACTCAAATGAAAATTGCCATAACTTAGCCTACGTCATCTATACCTCTGGCTCTACTGGAAAGCCGAAAGGTGTCCTGGTAGAGCACCAAGGGCTGTGTAACCTAGCAGAAGCCCAAATCCGGTTTCTCAACCTACAGCCGCAGCATCGCATCCTGCAATTTGCTTCCCTCAGTTTTGATGCCTCAATTTTTGAAATGGTTATGGCACTGCGGATAGGAGCAACTCTCTATTTAGCTGCAGAGGAAGAGCTGAAGTCAGTGCCTGCTCTGCTTAATTTCCTGCAAGACAACCAAATCACTAACGTTACACTCCCACCGACTCTGTTGTCAGTCTTACCAGCAGTAAACCTGCCTGCACTTCAGACTGTTGTCTCTGCTGGAGAAGCTTGCCCTGCTGATGTTGCTAGACGATGGGCTGTTGGTCGTCGATTTTTTAATGCCTACGGACTAACTGAAGCAACGATCTGGTCCACCATTGATGAATTTGATGACATGAGCGATCGCCCTACTGTTGGTCGCCCCATTGCCAATACCCAAATCTATCTCCTTGATTCCTGGTTGCAGCCTGTACCAATTGGTGTCAAGGGTGAGTTGTACATCGGTGGAGATGGACTAGCGCGGGGCTACCTCAACCGTCCTGAGTTAACGGCTGAGCTATTCATCCCTCACCCTTTTAATGATAAGCCGGGGGCACGCCTTTATCAAACAGGTGATCTAGCTCGATATAGAACTGACGGCAAGCTTGAGTTTCTTGGTCGGAAAGATTCGCAGGTGAAGATTCGTGGGTTTCGGATTGAATTGGGAGAGATTGAGTGGGCGCTGGCTCAGCATCCGTTGGTGCGAGAGGTCGTCGTCATGGCTGGCGAGAGTGTACCTTTAGTAGCTTATATTGTCTTTGACCCGCACCAGGTTTCTTTAGTAGGGGTGCAAGACCTTACCCCTCTACTACGCTGCTTCCTGAAGGAAAAGCTGCCCGAATACATGGTGCCCTCAGTCTTTGTTGTGCTAGATGTGCTGCCACTGACGCCTAATGGCAAGGTGAATCGTCACGCTCTACCTGTACCCAATCAACTCAGCTCTGAGCTGGAAAATTCCTATGTAGCTCCTCGAACTTCAATGGAGATCACGCTGGCTCGGATTTGGGCTAATCTACTTGACCTGAAACAGGTAGGGATCTATGACAATTTTTTTGAGTTGGGAGGGGATTCATTGCTGAGTATGCGGCTGATGGAGCTGATTTACCAGCAGTGCGGTTGTAAATTACCCCTATCTGCCCTATTCTTAGCTCCAACTGTCGAACGTCTAGCGAGTCGTCTCCAATCCGAGACGAATTCTCTGATTTGGTCTCCTTTGGTGACCATTCAGTCAACAGGTTCTAAGCCCCCGTTCTTTTGCGTCCATCCGATTCTTGGGGTTGTCTTTCCTTACTACGAGTTAGCCCGCCATCTAGGCTCTGACCAACCGTTTTATGCATTGCAACCCCTAGGCATTGACGGAGAACAGCTCCCTCATACCCGAATTGAAGACATGGCTAATGTTTATATTGAAGCGTTGCGTCTGCTACAGCCTCAAGGTCCCTATTTTTTGGGAGGTTGGTCTTTCGGCGGTTTGGTGGCTTTTGAGATGGCTCAACAACTCCAGAGAGCTAATCATCAGGTAGCATTACTGGCAATGCTTGACACCCCAGCTCCAATTGCTAGTAACAGACCTTCCCTTTGCGAGAGTTGCAAGTTTTTGTTCAATACAGCAGCGCGTTCTGTTTGGCCTTACATCCTGAGTTATTTTTATAGCGGACCCTCAATTCGTCCCATGTTCCGGGTTTTGCAAGCCAGCAGTCGGGCAGCTCTCAGTTACAAACCAGAGATATACTCAAACCAAATAACTCTTTTTAGCACCAGCGAACAACCAATGAAGGCTCATCAAGATGCAACTATGGGCTGGAGAGAGTTAACTGCAGGAAGAAATGTGGAAGTTCACAGAGTTCCCGGCAATCATCTCACAATGCTGAGACCACCTCATGTGCAAGTGCTAGCACAACAGCTCCAAGTTTGTATTGAGAAGGCATTGTTAACTTGACTGGCTACTCCAGCCAAGCGCAATCAGAGGTCTATCTTGAGACCAATTCTGGCTGTTCCAACTGCTGCTGTTCTCCATCAGGCAACCCGTAAATTGATTTATACAGTTTCACGTACTCCTTGGCAGATTTCTCCCAGCTAAAGTCCTGGCTCATGCCCCGTTGCTGTAGCGCCTGCCAGTCTTGCTTGTAATGGTAGCCTTCCCAGGCTCGAACCATACAGGTATATAGATCTAGTGGTTCGTAGCGGTCGAAGCAGTAGCCTGTACCTGTATGCTCAGTCGGGTCATGAGGAGAAACGGTATCAACGAGTCCGCCTGTCCTTCTCACAATCGGCACTGAGCCGTAGCGTAGAGCTAACATTTGGCTAATGCCACAAGGTTCAAATCGGCTGGGCATTAAGAAGGCATCGCTACCAGCATAGATACGTCGAGACAGAGCGTCGTTATAGAGTAAGTAAACTGCCAGCCGTCCAGGAAATCGGGATGCCATCTGCCACATCTGAGCTTCGTAGTAGCGATCGCCTGTACCCAATAGCACGAACTGAGCATCTGTATAAGATAGGAATCGATCCAAGGTCTGTAACACCAGGTCGATGCCTTTTTGTTCTACTAGCCTGGTAACCATGCCAACCAAGAACGCTTTGGAGTTAACTTCTAAACCCACTTCTTCTTGCAGGGCAATTTTGTCGTCCTTTTTGGGCTCTAGATTCTTGGCGGAGAAGTTTTGAGCGATATGCTTATCATTGGCTGGATTGTAAACATCCATCTCGATACCGTTGACAATACCGGATAACTTACCGCTGATGAAGGACAGCAAGCCTTCTAGGGTTTCACCATAGGCAGCTGTCTGGATTTGTTTAGCATAGGTGGGGGAAACAGTGTTAACGCGGTCAGCATACTGGACGGCAGCCGCCATGACGTTATGACCCTGCATGTACCAGGGACACCAGGTGATCCGCTCTAAGTACCAGCGCCACGGTCCTTGGTAGGCGAGGTTGTGAATTGTAAATAGGGTGCCAATATCGGAGGATTGGTGCATCCACACCGGGATCATGCCTGTGTGCCAGTCATGACAGTGAACAATCTCAGGTTTCCAGTAGTTCCAGCAGAACTCCGCTGCTCCATTGGCAAATAGGGTGAACCGCCATTCTTCATCTTCCCCAGAATAAATGCGACGCGGTGAGAAGGCGGGATGACCAAATAGGTATAGGGGAACATCAGTACCAGGCAGGACAGTTTCAAAGACTGCGAATGGCTGAAACATCGCAGAACTGTGCCAGATTGGTTCTGAGGGAACCTTAATCTTGTCTGGTAGGAAGCCATAGTAGGGCAAGAAGATCCGCACATCATGCCCCATGGCTCTTAGAATTTTGGGCAGAGCGCCAACAACGTCGCCCATGCCCCCGACTTTGGCAATAGGTGCTGCTTCTGCTGCAACAAATAGAATCCGCATATAGTTCGCGTTCCCAAAAGATGCTCATCTCAAGGTAAATCATACCTGTAGGGGAGCAGCTTTGTGCGACTTCACGTTAGCCCCGCTGAATCTCTGCAAAGATAGCCGCTAAAATTTCCTGCGCTCCTTGCTGCCGCAATCGCTCTGCCAATTCAATCCCTAGTTTTTCTGCCTCACTGGCTTTGCCAGTCACAGTGTCTTTCACCAGTTTCTTGCCATCTACGCTGGCGACTAAGCCCGTTAGGGTCAATTGTTCTCCATTCAATTGAGTGTTAACGCCTATAGGGACTTGACAACCACCTTCTAGATCTCGCAAAAAAGCTCGTTCAGCTAG
>JAFAVL010000049.1 GCA_019242465.1 Chroococcidiopsidaceae cyanobacterium CP_BM_RX_35
ACAGGTGGAAGTCAATTCTTTATTTGTCACTCTCCTCAACCTCATTTAGACGGGGTTCACACCACTTTCGGCAAAACTGAAGATATGAATGTTGTCAACGCCATCCGCAAGGGTGACAAGATTCTCTCCGTCAAGATTGAACAATAATTAGTTAATAGTCGTTTAACATCAACATCTGGCTAATGGTGGTTAGCTAACTGCCAACCGACTGTGAAGAGAATCACGTATAGTCCAGCCCGCAGCGCAGTACGGTTGACAATCTTACACAGATGTGCTCCTACCAACACACCCGGAACCGTACCAATCCATATCGGCACAACTAAATTCCAATTGACTGTCCCTAACCCTAAGTGACCCACCGCTGTCACTAATAGTAAAATAGCAGCATGAATGATATCAGTACCTACCAGCTTTCGCGCCTCTAAGCGGAATGCCCCAATCAGCACAAGGGCAAACAGAGAGCCCGATCCCACACTGGTTAAACCCAAAATCGCTCCTAGCAAATAGCAGATCCCGACCACAATCAAGCGACCTCTGGCAGTGTCTAGATCTACAGGTGGGTAAGTCGGCAACTTGAATTTGGGAGCAAACAGCCGCAGCGCTAGAGCTGTTAGAGCAATGACAGAGATAAAAACTAAAACTGCTCCCACTAGCCGGAGCAAAATGGGATCGAGAGACTCAAATTGCAAGTGTTTAGCGAGGAACAAAAGACCAATTCCGGACACAGAGCCAGGAATACTCCCACATAGCATCCACTTCACTACCTGCATGTCAACCGTTTTCTGCTGGTAATGCTTGGAGCCACCGACGACTTTCATCAACACAGCCGACACAATGTCAGAGCCAATGGCTATTGAGCCAGGGATGTGAAAGAGGAAAATTAGCATAGGAGTAACTAGAGCAGCGCCGCCAACACCTGTGAGCCCGACGACGATGCCGACAATAAAGGCAGCTGCTACTAGGGAAAGAAACATGAGAGCTATGACTCCACGCTAAACTTCAGTTATTCTATCGATAAACCGTACTACTTTAGCAAGGATTAAGGCCATATTCCCTTAAAGCTTTATTACCCAAGACGATGACAGTCGTTTGGTTATGCACCTCCACCAGTATTTCAACCCTTAGAGATAGTCCAGGTAATCCACATTCTGTGCATCCCCTTGTTCAAAATTGGAGATTTGTGAGAAGTTTAGCGATCGCCGTTAACAGCTTAATGGGATCTGCAGGTTTGGTAACATATCGTTGAAACCCGGCAGCGATTACTTGCTGCCGGGTTGCCTCAGCAGCATATGCTGTCAGCGCGATCGCAGGAATTTCTCCCCCTTCCTGAGCAGGCAGCGATCGCAGTTGCCGAATGAAAGCATACCCATCACAGTCTGGCATCCCCAAATCACTCAACACTAAATCGGGCTGGGCTTGGGAGATCGCGGCTAGTGCTTCCTTTGCTGAAGCCGTAGCCGTCACCTGTGCCCCGTGCTGTTCCAACAAGAAAGCCAAAAACTCACGGGTATCGACATCATCATCCACAACTAGGATATGGGCAGCGTCTAGGTAAAGTGGTGCTGCTAGGACAGACGGGCTTTTGGTTGCCTCAATGGATGCCTGTTTATCTTCTTGCAACACAGGCAATTTCAACTGAAACGTTGCTCCTCTGCCTTCACCTAAACTTTCAGCTTGAATTGTGCCGCCGTGAAGTTCAACCAACTGGCGGACTATTGCTAACCCCAGCCCCAAACCACCAGAAGTGCGGGTGGTACTGCTATCTTCCTGTCGAAAGGCTTCAAAAACATAAGGTAGAAAATCAAGGGGAATGCCCTTTCCGGTGTCACTAACCGTGATTTGAGCAACGGATGAAGGAATGGATACAGATGGGCTGTTTGCTTTGTCCGTTACCTCCGGTACAAAATCCATTGTCACGACTTGCTCCAAATTCACCTTCACCTGTCCACCTCGGGGTGTGAACTTGATGGCGTTCGAGAGGAGATTCCACACCACTTGCTGCAAGCGAGCCGCATCCCCTCGAATCCGGTTAACATTGGGGTTCAGGTCGAGATGGATTTGGATAGACTTTGCTTCTGCTGCTAAATGCACCGTTTCTAACGCTGCTTGGATGGGCACAGCTAGATCAACAATTTCAAAATTCAGGGCTAATTTGCCGCGTAAAATACGGGAGACATCCAGCAGATCGTCAATCAGTTGCGCTTGTAGCTCGGCATTGCGAACGATTGCATCCAAAGCTTGCACCCGACGGACTTCATTCAAGGTTTGGGCTTTCAGCAGCTTTGCCCATCCCAAGATGGGATTGAGGGGTGAGCGGAGTTCATGAGAGACGATCGCCAGAAACTCGTCTTTAATCCGATTAGCAGTTTCAGCCACCTCTTTTGCATGTTGAGACAGTTCCGCTTCAGCCATCGCTTGATCTCGCAGATGCCGATAGTCTTGCAGGCGAAGTGTTAAATCGGTCACGTCTTGAACCGATAACATGGCATAAAAACCATTCTCCTCAATAGCTGGCACGGAAGTCACGGTAGTGTGTTGAATCCGTTTACGTCCGCGTGAGAGGGGAGAGGGAATGATATGTGGATGGAGTTGAGAGGAGAAGATGGTGGGCGGTCCACCCTGAAAGATTTGCTCCAGCCGATTGCGATATAGCGACTGATTGAAATGAGCAAAGTGTTGAGCAATCACTGTCCCAAGAATCACATTTTTAGGGATTTTGCTCCACTCTTCTAAACAGGCATTCCAGAATAAAACAACATAGTCGGATCGCAAGACACAGACTCCGATGGGAATTTGATTGAACAATCCAAATTTTTCATGAGCTTGTTTCAAGATATCCATCAGTTTATCCAGTGGCTTATGCAATCAAATCAATCCGCACTTCAGCTTTTCACAATTCCCTGTTAAAGAATCATAGTGTACTTAATTCAGTCTTCAATTAAAATTCTCAATTGCACTTATTAACGTATCGAAGGTCTGGACCTCAAAAATTAAGATAATGTCTCCAATAATTTCGAGTTGTTCAATCGTGAAGTTGGCTTGACCTAACAAAATCGCGGATTCTTCTGGGTTGCCAACCAAGATCAAATTTTCGATCGAATCTTCTAGATAAATCGGCAACGTGTAATTCATGTGCTGTTCCAGCACATTGCTGATCGACCCCATGACTCCGTTGATCAAAATGTTGCCAACTTCACTCAGCGTCCCAATCTTCACGGCATCTAGATCGGGCGATCCTAGCTCCTCTCCAGTTAAAACCGCAACCAGAGATGAGGCGCTTTCTGTCGGAAACAGTAGCTCGGCACTTCCGTGCAGCGAACCAGTAAACCCTAAGCGAACAATAGCCAGTTGTTCGTCCCTGAAGCGTTTGACCAATTCCTGTTGCAGAGTTAGAGCCGTCAGCACCTCGATAAACGGAACATTGAGCAGAATCTGAGAGCCGATCATCTCATTCAGCAAACTTGCAGCCCGACCTACCCCAATATTAATTAACTCTTTGAGCGCGTCCGTTTGATACTCAGTCAACTCTCGCATGTCTACCTACTTCCCTCCACCACAAGCCTGCCTAACAGCGGCTCGCAGTTCATCTTCCTTAGGCGGCTTGTTGATAAATTGAACGGCTCCGAGTTGATGGCCTTGCTCACGCGAACTTGCTTGAATATCGGCTGAAATGATAATAACTGGGATGGTAATGCCCTCAGTCTGTAGCATTTTAATCAACTCAAATCCGTTGATGTCAGGCATTAGCAGGTCAGTCAGCACACAGTCTGGCATGTGGGCATGAACCATCTTCAGCGCCTCTCGCCCGTTGGCAGCCTCCAAAAGCTCATACCCGTCAACTTTCAAGTACTTACAAATCATTCTGCGCGAGAATGCGGCATCATCAACCACCAAAATACAACTCATAATCTTTGTTCTATTACAGGCATATTCTTTGCAAGAAAGAATCAGCGATTGCTGAAATTCAAATGCTATGCCGCCATTCAAGCGCTTTGTATGCTATACAACTTTAGACTGAGGCAGGCAGCTTGCCAGATCTAGGGGATCGCTCCCTTCTTAATCTATCACCTTGCTCTAGCTCTGCAAAAATCCAGTGGCGGATGGTGGTTCGGTGAATGTCAGCACCCTATACACCAAACCCCCACCGCAAGATAGATTCTGGTTCCCGATCAAAGCAGCATAGGATAAATAGCAGCAGATCCAGGCGAATCAGTTTATGGAGTCAGTCGAAATTGATGAGGACATCAAAGCGTTCTTAGTGGAAAGCGCAGAGAATTTGAGTCAAATTGAGCAAGAGGTTGTCAGCCTGGAAACGACTAATCAGCCGCAGGACATTTTGATCCGAATTTACCGATCGCTGCACACCATCAAAGGAAACTGCGGCTTTTTGTCTTTCCCAAAGTTGGAAGCAGTGGCGCACGCTGGAGAAACCCTCCTCAGCGATTTACGAGAGCATCCCTCTACTATCAACACCAAAATTCTGAATGCGCTCCTGCAAATGATCGATAGAATTCGTCAGCTTTTAACCCAGATTGAAGGAACCGGAGCGGAAGGAGACGGTGATGACTCAGCATTGATTCAACACTTAACTCAGCGTCACGAAGCAAATCACCCCTCAAACGCTACACAATTAGACTCTGTACAGCAGCAAGCGTCTACTGCAATCGCTCAACCGCTGGGATATCAGATAACAACGGGAACCACAACGCTAACAGCGATTGAGTCATCGGTGCGAGTGAATCTGATTTTGCTCGATCAGGTGATGGATTTAGTGGGTGAATTAGTCCTGGCTCGCAACCAGGTGTTGCAACACTCCACAATGCATACAAATGAAGGACTGAGTACCGCTTGTCAGCGGCTTGATCAGATCACAGCAGCGTTGCAAGCCAGCGTGATGAAGACCCGAATGCAGCCGCTGGGAACCCTTTGGCAGCATGTTCCCCGGATGGTTCGGGATCTGGCAATGGACTGCGGCAAGCAGATTTACGTGGTTACGGATGGAGCTGAAACCGAGCTTGACAAAAGCATTCTTGAAGCGATTAAAGATCCCTTGACGCAACTGATTCGCAATTGTATTGATCATGGCATTGAGTTGCCGGATGTGCGATTGTCGCGTGGCAAGCCAGCGGCAGGGCGGCTATCGCTGCGAGCGTTTCACGCGAATGGCAAAGTCAATCTTGAGATTAGCGATGACGGCAATGGGATTGATCCAGAACGCTTGAAACAACGAGCGCAGCAGCTTGGGGTAATGACCCATGACCAAGTGGGATTGAGCCACTCAGAGGTGCTGGATCTGATGTTTCTGCCTGGGTTTTCGACCGCATCACAGATTACTAAGCTCTCCGGTCGTGGAATGGGGATGGATATCGTCCGTAGCAATTTAGAAAAACTCAATGGCTCGATCGAGGTGCAAAGTCAGGTTGGGCAGGGCACCACGTTTCGCCTCAAACTGCCACTCACCCTGACAATCATCTCTGCCTTAATTGTCACAAGTGGGGGCGAACGGTTCGCGATTCCCCAAAGTAGCATTCAGGAACTGGTGCGTTTTCCTCAAGAGCAAGCACCAGACCGCATTGCTACCTTATACGATGTGCCAGTGTATCGACTGCGTGACAAACTGCTGTCATTGCTCTACTTGAATCAGGAATTGCAACTTGCCGACAAATCAGTTGAGGAAGAACTGGTAAGTATTGTCGTGGTACAAGCAGAAGACTATCCGTTTGGACTAGTCGTCGATGCGATTGAAGATACCCAAGGGATCGTGGTTAAACCGCTGAGTCATCAGCTCGAAACCCTTTCAATGTTTGCAGGAGCGACAATTCTGGGAGATGGAACGGTGGCGTTAATTTTGGATGCGAGTGGTATTGCTGCTCATGCCAAGCTTACTGCTCAGCAACTCGCTCAATCGTATGGAGAAATAGGTCAGACGGAATCGGGCGATCACCCCCTTATTTTACTGGTTGAAGGAACGGCAGGCGCACGCATGGGAATTCCACTCAAGGGTTCGCGCCTTGCAGCTCCGGCGACTCAAGAGCGCAAGCTCAATAGCGTCTTGCGGTTGGAACAGTTTGCGCCAACGGCAGTGGAGAAAATCGGAAATCAGTATGTAGTGCCTTATGGCAGTCAAGTCCTACCGTTGATCGATCTCTGTCCGCTGTTTTCTCAGCAGGAGCGGAGCTTAGCAGACGCAACCTTGGAAGTGCTGCAAGTGGTTGTTGTGTCTTTGCCAAACAAAAATAGCGTCGGTCTAGTGGTTGAAACAGTGCTGGACATTGTAGAAGACTCCCTCGCCGTTAAAGGTGCTGCCAGTCGAGCGGGGGTGTCTTGCAATGCCATGATTCAAGGCGAAGTAACTGAAATTTTGGATCTTGAAGCGATTATTCAGATGACGAACCCTTACTTACTCCACGCGTCTTAAGCGGATAAACCGAATCATGGCACAGCAAATCTGTACGTTTTTTCTAGATCGCCGCTGGTTTGGCATTCCTATTGACCAGGTACAGGAAGTGATTCGAGCGATCACCGTCGCTCGGGTTCCCCTGTCCTCACCAGATATTTGCGGGTTGATCAATCTTCGCAATCAGATTGTCACAGTGATCGATTTGCATCATCGTTTAGGGCTGGGTGAAGCTGCGCGATCGCCGCTCGAATTGAATCAGCCTGCTGGCTTCAATGTGATCGTGCAACGGTATGCAGAGCGAGTTGGATTATTTGTGGAGGACGTTGGCGATGTGCTTGAGTTTGCCGAAGCCAAATTTGAACCGCCACCTGCTGCGTTGAAAGGGTCGTTGCGCCAGTTTCTAGTCGGTGTATACCCAATCGAAAACGACTTTTTGCTCGTTCTAGATATCGATAAGGTATTAAATATTAACCACTCAACCCCTGCCAGAATCATCAAGGAGACTTTGAAATGACAACCCCACGGCGAGCGAGAAAAGCATCTGATTCTGCAAATGCTGGAGCAGTGCCCACTGAAATAGTCTCACCGAACGGCGCAATCGCCCCGCCAGGAGAAATGCTTACGTCTGATGCGATTTTGCTTCAACCGCTGATCGACGCGCTAAAAGCGACAAAAAATGGCGATTTTACAGCGCGATTACCCGCTGACAATCTGGGTGAAGTGGCAACGCTGTTCAATGAGTGGATGAGTGCAAACCAAGCCTTTGCCGAACAACTGGTACGAGTAAGTCAGACGGTGGGTATCGAAGGACAACTGGATGAACGTCTGACGGTAGACGGAACGAGCGGCACGTGGAAAATCCCGCTCCAGTCCGTTAATACCTTAATTGACCATCTCGTTCAACCTACTAAAGAAGCCGAACCAGTGTTTCAGGCGATCGCCCAGGGAGATCTAACGCAAAAAATGGTTTTGGAGGTGAAGGGCAGTCTGCTGCAAGTGAGCACGACTGTCAACAGTACGGTGGATCAACTCAACAGTCTTGCCTCAGCAGTGATCCGTGTAGCGCAGGAAATAGGTACGGAAGGCAGGCTCGGAGCACAGATTAAAGTTGAGGCTGCTGCAGGCATCTGGCAAGACCTTGTAGATAACATGAACAGCATGTCTACCAAATTGGTTGAGCAGGTGAATAGTGTGGCAGAGGTGGCGCTAGCCGTCTCTCAAAGAGATTTATCCAAACAAATTGAGGCAGAGAATGTAGGAGGACAGTTCAAAGCCCTCACCGACAGCGTGAATCAGATGATCGCGAATCTGAGAGATTCCATAAGCCAGATGGCAGACGTTGCAACTGCTACTGCTTCGTCGTCTGAAGAATTGACTGCCATTAGCCAAGAAATGACCCAAACCGCGACCCAGACCGCCGAACAAGCCACGTCTGCGTCTGCCTCGGCAGAACAAGTCAGCCAAAATGCCAACACGGTTGCTACCGCCGTTGAAGAAATGACGGCTAGCATTCGTGAGATTGCCAAAACCGCTGCCACAAGCGCACAAGTTGCTCGAAGTGCGGTGGCAACGGCTAGCACAACTAATGAAACGATGACGAAGCTGGGTCAAAGCAGTGTGGAGATTGGCAAAGTGATTAAGGTAATTACATCAATCGCTCAACAAACCAATCTCCTGGCGTTGAACGCGACAATTGAAGCTGCCAGAGCCGGGGATGCAGGCAGGGGCTTCGCCGTAGTTGCCAGCGAGGTCAAGGAACTGGCAAAGCAAACGGCGGCGGCAACCGAAGACATTAGCCAGCGAATTGAATCGATTCAAAACAATACGCAAACCGCCCTGCAAGCCATCACAGATATTACCGCCATCATTAACCAAATTAATGATCTGCAAACCACGATCGCCAGCTCCGTCGAAGAACAAACCGTCACTACGAATGAGATTTCCCGTAACGTGGCGGAAGCAGCCCAAGGAGCTTCTGACATTGCCAAAAATATCGGCATTGTGGCGACGGATGCTCAAAGCACATTGACAGGTGCCAGCAATACGTCCCAGGCTGCCACTGAGCTATCCCGCATGGCAACTGATTTACAGAAAGTGGTGAACCAGTTCAAATACTAATTCTTGTCAGACTCCGACTAGATTATGTCAAAAATTCGTGTGTTGATTGTGGATGATGCAGTTGTGGTTCGCAGCCGTGTCTCCAAGCTGTTAGCCACAGATCCAGCCCTGGAAGTGGTTGGTGTAGCGGCTCACGGACGTATCGCTCTGGCAAAAATTCCTCATGTTAATCCAGATGTCGTGATTTTGGATGTTGAAATGCCAGAGATGAATGGCCTAGAAACCCTAGCAGCAATCCGGCAGCAGTACCCAGTTTTGCCCGTAATTATGTTCAGCACCGCCACTCGCATCGGCGCAACGGCAACTCTGGACGCACTTGCACTGGGCGCTTCAGACTACGCCACCAAACCAAGTCAGATGAATAGCATAGAGGCGGCAAACCAACAGATTTGCGAAGAATTGATTCCCAAGATTAAATTCTTTGGCACCCAAATGTCGCTCTCTTCGCATGAGGATCACGCAGGGGCTCGGAATGAGAATCGTTCACCAACCCCGGTTTTAATGCCCTCACATAAACCAATTGAGGTTTTGGGCATTGGAGTGTCAACTGGCGGACCTAATGCCTTAGCAGCGCTGTTACCGCAGTTTCCCACTGACTTTCCCGTGCCAATCTTGATTGTTCAGCACATGCCGCCTGTATTCACCAAGCTGTTAGCCGAACGTTTAACTGCCAAGTGTCAGCTTCCAGTTGATGAAGCGACGAACGGTACGGTTCTAGAACCTGGACATATCTGGATCGGACCCGGAAACTTCCATATGGTCGTGCAACCACAGGGAAAGCGAAAGCAAATCATTATCTATCAAGCGCCTCCTGAAAACTCGTGCCGCCCTTCAGTGAATGTGCTATTCCGCTCTCTGGCTCAGGTGTATGGCTCAGGCGTGCTGGTGCTCGTCCTGACAGGTATGGGCCAAGATGGACTGCACGGTTGCAAGTGCATTCGGGAAGCCAATGGACAAATCCTTGCTCAAGATCAGAGCAGCAGCGTCGTTTGGGGAATGCCAGGATTTGTCGCGAATGCTGGATTGGCAGATCAGGTGCTGCCCTTAGACCAATTGGCAGATGAAGTCATTCGCAGAGTGAGACACAATTCTAGTCTGCGCTAATCGATCGGAAGCTGTTTGTAATGGATCGGCAATGGGTATTACTGCGAATGAGTTTGAGTATCTCCGGCAGCTGGTTTATCAGCAGTCTTCGGTTGCCCTCGGTGCTGATAAAAGTTACTTAGCC
>JAFAVL010000365.1 GCA_019242465.1 Chroococcidiopsidaceae cyanobacterium CP_BM_RX_35
ATTCTCTTCTACAAACGTGATCTCATTCGCGATCTGAGTTGATGAATTTTGACCTGCCCCAGTTGATGAAGTTACCCTGCCGAAGTCGCGTGAGACTAGGGTGCCGAAGTTGGTGAGATTACCCTGCCGAAGTTGTGAGAATATGCAACTCAAGCAATGGTTCAAGCCTTTACCCTTTGAACTTAGCTTGACCTCGCAATTATCTGTCCTTGGGAGAACTCGCTCGGGGTGAGTTTGAGGTATTAATTAATGCAGGTAGAGAAGGGAGATAACTCTAAGCCGACCCCCAAATCATGGTGTTGAATGCCGACGAGAGAAATTGTCAACGACTAGAGCTAACAGCTCACTGTCAAGCGCCATCCACTCAAGGGCGAGTGCTGAATCACCTCCAAGTATTGGTTGTAGAAGACGAGCCTGATATTGCCACGTTGCTCACCTTTGTCCTGGAAGCGGCGGGAGCTGAGGTGATTGAGGCGAGCTTGGCCAGTGAAGCTTTAGCAATCCTGGCACGACAGCAACCAGACATCCTGCTGTGCAACCTCAGACTGCCAGATGCCGACGGCTGTTTACTGCTGAAAAAAGTGAGAAGACGTGCGGCACTGCAAGGGAGAGAGATTCCTGCTATTGCCATCACGTCGTACACCAGGGAAGTCAATAGTACACTCATGAGGCAGGCAGGTTTTCAACACTATCTGCCCAAGCCACTTGACCCAGAAGAACTCGTGGCGGCGATTGTGAGTCTAACGGGGCGCTCCGGGTAGTCAGTCAGGGGAAAACGGCTCACAAGTTCTCCCCTTCTCTGCTGGGGTAGGGCTCTCAACGAGAGCTTTGTGCGTCCCACCTAAACTTGTCTAGTACGTCCAGCCAGGTTAGCAATCGCTTCAACTAACTCAGATGGTTCGACGGGCTTAGGGATGTGGAGTTGGAAGCCAGCCTTGAGCAGCCGGATGCGGTCCTCAACTCGAGCGTAGGCGGTCAAGGCGATGGCAGGAATCTGACCGCCTAGCTCGGCTGACTGGGCTCTGACTTGACGAATCAGAGCATAGCCATCTTCTCCCGGCATCCCGATATCACTCACTAAGACATCTGGTCTTCTGTGTTTGAGCACTGCTAGTGCCTCACTGACTGTCGCCACTGCCGTCACTGTTGCCCCCTGCTGTTCGAGAAGGGTCACGAGTAATGTGCGTGCGTCCGCCTCATCATCCACGACCAGCACCTGTAACTCATCCAGCGACGAGTCGGTGCTCAACGGGACTTCCGTTGCCACTTGCGGATGGACGCGGTCGGGTTGAGTCACGTCGGTGTGGACGATCATCAGCGGCAGCACCACCATAAATGTCGCTCCTTGCCCCTCACCCGGACTGATGGCGCGGACAGTGCCGCCATGCAGTTCGACTAATTGGCGCACGATAGCAAGACCCAGTCCGAGTCCACCAAACGCCCGTGTCGTCGTGCTGTCGGACTGACGAAAGCGCTCGAAAATGTAGGGGAGAAAGTCGGCACTGATGCCCATACCAGTGTCGCTGACTGTAATCTCGATGTGAGAGTTGATGCGTTCGAGTCGGATTTGCACCCGCCCGCCTTTGGGCGTGAACTTGATGGCATTGGCGAGGAGATTCCAGACTACCTGCTGCAAGCGCTCGGGATCGCCCGAAATCGGACCGGCTGAGGGGTCAAGTACGGCTTGGAGCCGAATGGATTTGGCTTCGGCGGCGGGACGCACAGTATCAATGGCAGCCTCAATCACCGAGCTGGGATGCAGGGGAAGGACATGCAGGCGCAGCTTTCCCTGGATGACACGCGAGATATCCAGCAGATCGTCAATCAGTTGCGCCTGCGATTTCGCATTCCGTTCAATAATGTCCAGTGCTTGCGCCGACTTAGCCGCGTTCAGTTTTCCCGCTTGCAGCAGCCTTGACCAACCCAAAATGGCATTGAGCGGTGTCCGCAGCTCGTGCGAGAGGACGGAGAGAAACTCGTCCTTAACACGATTAGTCGTTTCCAACTGGAGCGTTCGGTCTTGGACTCGCTGTTCCAGTTCCTTGTTGAGTGTTTGCAGTTGGGCTTGAACTTGTGCCCGCTTGTTGATGTCCCGATTTAGGGTAAAGATGGCTAAACCCACGACGACTAAAGCGAAGCTGCTGCCCAGCACAATCGCTAATGTTGTGTTTTGCGCTAGGGTGGTTGCCGCCGCCGAGCGCTGGTGCAACAACTGATTCTCTGTCACTCCCATGTCTTGAATCAGCTGCTGGATTTCATCCATCAGTAGCCGCCCCTGCTCGGTTCGGACAACTTGTAATGCCGCCTCCAAGCCTTGGGTATTGCGTAAGTCGGTGGTCTTGTGCAGTTCATCCAGCTTGGCAGCAACTAGAGGTGCCAGCTGCTCCAGACGGTGCTGCTGGATGGAGTTGTCAAGAGTTAATTGGCGCAGAGTCTGAACTTCTGGCGGGATGGTGCTGATTGCCGCTCGGTACATGGTGAGAAAACGGGCATTACCAGTTAACAGGTACCCCCGTTGGTCAGTTTCCGCCTGCGTCAGTTGCCAGAGCAAGTTATCCAGCTGGTTTTTCACTTGATAGGTGTGTTCGACCCAGACATTAGCTTGCTGAAGATGGCGGAAGTTGAGATAAGAGCCGATGCTGACAACCGCCATCACTGTTAGCGCCACTCCTAATCCGAATACGCTCTTCTTTTTCACCACCCAACTCATCTGGCTCACCTGAAGATGGCGACTGGTCTAAAGACTGTGATAGCAGTCGCCCTACTGATGATTGTGACCTGTTGTCACTAACTTTTCGCGACTCTTGATTCTGTTGAATTGTTAGTAGGAAACCCTAATAACTTATCAACAATAGTTTTTATTTTGACTTGCACTAATAAATCTGGCAATAGATAGTTGCGTGAGTTATCTAAAACATTAGTCAGGTGAGTTTGAGCAGTATGCTGTGGCTCAAAAGTCAATCTATCTAAGGATAGTTTAAATGGTGAGTAGCTGGGTCATTTCGGCAGGGTTCAACCCAGTGGCACACTTTCACTTCATTCCCAAAACCTCAAATGCTGCTTCAACAAGGAATTGAAACTTTGGCTCTCCCACAAAAGTGTGACCCTGTTGCTGGGCGCATTGAACCATACCCAGGAAGGCAAGGTGACTAGCGCTACCCTGGTATGGGTTGTTCAGGTGATTTCGGGCATTGAGACTTCGACCTGAGCAACGTCTTTTTGGCGTAAATAGAAGGTTCGTGCAACCAGGGGCAACCTTGTAAAATCTAGTAAAAATAACCCTTTATTTAGCCTCTATTGATAAGAAATACAAATGATGGCTTTGCCTAGTTCGTTCCAAAGTAGGCAAAGTATCCTGGAAATATCTACCTAAGCATGGGGCATTGACCCATGCTACACATCATCGCTCAACTTCCATTTTCGGCAAAGAACTATTTAGAAAACTTATTTTTTAGTCAGAAAAGTGGTTGTGAGAGGAGAGAGGAATTCAGAGGCTAGAAGCTTTGCAGGGTAAGAGTTTCAGCTTCAGACTGCACTTGGTTGCACGAACCTTCTATTCACGCCTTTTTGTGGCAGGTCAATTGGGCTCAGTTTTAGTAACGGAAAAATTTTGAGCGTTTAGGAATGGGATAAAGCAACTGTCACATTTTTGAGAGTTGGACTGAACCTCTAAGCCAACCCAGATTAACGGTAAATCAATATTTTTAGGCGTTAACTATCTCATAAACAGTTCAAAATGGGACATTTAATCTATCTCGCGCTCGTGAAGTGGAAATCAGAACGGCTTCTACAAGCTCTTCTTGATAAGCTTTTCCGCCTTAACGCTCAAAATTTTTCCGTTACTATAATCAAGCCTTAATGTTTGATTGCTCAACCGTTTCTCAGCCTATTTTGTGCCCCCGTCAGGCTTTCTTAAGTATTAACAAATACACTTAAACTTCATGAATTTTTATCAGTTTTCTATCGGAAGAGAGGCGAGAACAAGTATTAAATCAGCTATTCTTTACAGAGATTATTATTAATTGTATGATTTTCCTACTTAAATGGACTCAATTAACTCTAGCAAAAGCTTCGTAAGGAAACCTAACTTTTGTCTATCACTTACGAATAAAGTTCACCTAGCCTAAATTGACAAGGAATCGGGTAAAACAATCATAAATTGACGGCAATTGTCAAAGAGATTGGAGTTAAGGATGGGCACGGGAGTTCAACTCCCAAAAGCTTCTGGGAAAATCACGGAGCTAGTGTTAATGGAGCTAGAGGAATTTGAAGAAGTGCGGAAGGTAGCTTCGGCATTGCACAAACGTAAATCAGTGCTTCTTGACATGAAGCTGAAGGTGACGGAGTCAGCACAGGGTCAGCAAAATCTACAAGACGCAAAGAATTAACTATGGTTTAGCTCACTGGAAAGAGACGGTTTCAAGAATTTCGTAGTGGTTCGCTCCTTTTGATTGATACAGATAGTGAAATTTCTGCATGAATAGCCAATCCCAGGGGGAGAATTCTTATAGATACGTTAAATTCTTGATTTTGGCGATAATTCTAGTTGCTAAGCTGCTCATGCGTTTGAAAAACAATAGTTCCCTTGTAAAGTTCGGAGAGCACCTTTTGCCAACAGGTAAAACTGTGTCATCTGGTGTAGGGAAGCCGAATTTGTGAATTTTATTAACGCTTTGGTATTGCTGTTAAAAATTCTTGTGAGCCACCGCCAGACTGATGAAAGATTAGCACAAGTTTTTTGGTTATATGTTGCTATCTGGCTCAATGCCGACTCTTTATTGCAGTTGATGAAACGACAAGTTGATGACCTTCTAGCTACGGACGAGCAGTTGCAGCAGCTCCTCACCTGGTCGAGTCAAAAGTCTCGGACTCTAAACGTTCCCTACAAACCAGCAGTCGTTCGAGCTTTTTATCTTGACTTGGCTCTTGCCCACATTCTTGAGTCAGCTGGGGGCACTTTTGATTTGGCGCGGACTCTTGACGTTAACCTCACTTGCCACCTAGCTCGTCCTTTAGCTCTTGACCTCTCTCTTGACCGTGCCCTTGGTTTTAACCGTATCCTCGACCGTGTAATCAATCCTTCTCATGTTGTTAACTGTGTTTGGGAACGTGCCATGACTCATGCCCATGTTTTTGAGCCAAATTTAGCACAATCTCTACAACAACTGAAAGAACAATTCTCCCCCATTCCTCAAAGCCGAGAAAGCTTCATGGCTTAGTGGCAATCGCAAGGGCAAGCTTGGACTGAGCAGTTACGAGCCCTAATAGTTAAGTATCGCCATTGCGGTTACAACTGGCACTACAACAAGCAACAGAAGAAAATGCTGCTTCAGTACTACGATGCTAACCAGTTACTCGTAGCTTGCCTGAATCACGTGACTTGTGTTACCAATTCCCTCCGAGATGAGATTGAAGCGACGTTGTTACTGCCGATTGCAGAGATTGAGCGGCTAAGGCAACAAAATCAAGTAAGTTAGTGCCAATAGCAGTTGATTCTACAGTTTTTAACTAGATGTTGTACCGCAGGCTTATTAGTTGCAAATATGTTCTGGTTGCCTGGATATATGCATCTATTGCCTTCAACTGTTCTTTCTTGGCCTGTGCGTACAAATTTATTGAGTAAGAATCACTCATGAGCCACAGATTTACGTACATTAATGATTCTTGTGCGTAAGATTGTATGAGTTTCCCATACTCTTTAATCGCGGCACCATATTCCTTGCTAGGTTGGTCGTTATTCGTCTGTAAGTTCCCGCCAAATTCTTCCATTAACATACCTTGTTTGTTCACAAACAAGGTATGTTTCTGTACGGTCTTGACGCTAGGCTTTGAAACCTTACACATGGCAAGTAATTTCTTGACGAGTACCTTTATTGAAAAGAATGGTTGAGGAATCTCTATCCCCACAAGGAGATAGAAATGTGTGTTTGAGCTTTGTCACTCTGAATACTTAGTCCCTCCCCCGGCTCAAACCAACGCCCTAACTCGCTCTGCGCTCTGCAACTGGAGCGGTGTAATGTTCTTTGTACAAGCTGCTATTCTCTCTGGCGAAATCTCTACCTTTGTAATGAGGCTGATTAATGGAACTAAGGTTGAGAGCAATCTGGGTTAGATCTTTAGCAGGAAGATAAATCGCTCAATCAGGACCAGGTAAGCTGATAGTCGAACTTCCTAGGCTTTCTAGCTCATACCAGGCTCATTCAGCAGATGGAGCCGTACTTACTGAGTGAGACACTGGTTGCCAATTTATTCATGATAGTGATTT
>JAFAVL010000444.1 GCA_019242465.1 Chroococcidiopsidaceae cyanobacterium CP_BM_RX_35
AGACCTCAATAGCTGCTTCAGATACCTGTTTCTGAACTCTGTGCCGTTTCAGGGATGCATGGGATGAAAAGATTGCCGTTTTACATTGTTTTACTACAGGGTCTGTTTTTCGGCATCGTCTTACATAGTCTATTTCTCGGAATTGAGCCTGCAGTTGCGCATCTGCCTCTGAGTTGGTCGTCGCCGCCTTGGTCTTCTGATACACAGGTTGAAAATCCCCGAAGGCTGGACTCCCAATTAGTTGTTCAGAAACTTAAAGACGAGCAGCAGCCAGAACACCCGGATGCTTCAGACTCCCAAGACTCAGAGCCGCCAGAGTTGCAACCGTTTGCTCAGGTGCTCAAAAACACAAAAAAGATGCAGGGATTGTTCACACTCTACCGTGACAGCGAAGCGGGCAAAATCTACCTGGAAATTGAGCCCAATCAGCTCAATAAGAACTACCTGAGTACCGTGACGATGGAATCGGGCATCGGCGAACGTGGAGTTTACAGCGGTATGCCGTTGCAAGACTTGCTCTTTTACTTTCAGCGCGTCAACAACAATTTGCACTTTGTTGTCCGCAACGAAAATTTCCGCACTCTCCCAGGAGATCCCCAAGCGCGCTCACTAGCACGCTCGTTTAGTGACTCGGTCTTATATTCTCTCCCGATTAGAAGCATTCATCCCCAGCGACAATCAATCCTCGTCGATCTAGGCGATCTACTGCTAGCTGACGTTCCGGACTTATCATCGCAGTTATCATCACTACTGCAAGGTTCCTACCAACTCGACGAGCGGAAGTCTTACTTCGGCGTTGCCAAAGTCTTTCCCTTCAACTTGGAGATTGAATCGGTTTATGGGTTTTCATCTGACAGCAACGAACAACAACCGACGGCATTAGAGACAGTACCTGACAGCCGCGACATTACTGTCCGCGTGCATTACGGTTTCTCCCAGCTCCCTAAAAGTGATGGCTTCTCTCCGCGCCTCGCTGACGAGCGGGTGGGCTATTTCATCACAACTTACGAAGACTTTTCTAACGACAATCGCGACGATCCTTTTGTCCGCTACATCAACCGCTGGCATCTAGAAAAGCAAGATCCCAAAGCACCCCTATCTCCCCCCCAGCACCCGATTGTGTTTTGGATTGAAAACGCGGTGCCTTTAGAGTACCGTAATGCCATCAAAGAAGGTGTGTTGATGTGGAACCAAGCCTTTGAGCGGTTGGGATTTAAGGATGCCATTCAAGTGCAGCAGATGCCTGACGATGCCAAGTGGGACCCGTCTGACGTGCGCTACAACACAATTCGCTGGCTCAATACAGTGGATGGCTTCTTGGCCTTGGGGCCGTCGCGCGTCAACCCTTTAACAGGAGAAATTCTAGATGCCGACATCATTGTAGACGGCAGTTTTGTGAGAGCGCTCAAGCAAGAGTACCGCACTATCGTGCAACAGAACCGAGCCCAGCCTCAATCCTTATTGTCCTTCGTGATTGGTAGTTCCATGAGTTCCAATAGCTCCGAAACCCTCCACCTTTGCACTGGGAATCTGAATGGACAAGTTGGCAACAACAGACAAAAGGCAACAGCCGATAGTAACAGTTCGCCCGTTGCCTTTTTATCCAAACTAGCAACACACTACGACCTTTGCTACGGGATGGAAGCTGGCAATCAGTTCGCGATTGGGTCAGTAGCGCTATCACTATTTCAAGATATCAAGCCTAGTAGTGAACAGATGCAAGTGTACATCCATCAGTATCTACGCCTGATCATTGCTCACGAAGTCGGACACACTTTAGGCTTGCGACATAACTTCCGTGGTAGCACACTCCTCCCGCCAGAAGATTTAAACAACACCGAGATCACGCATACCAAAGGTCTTGTCACCTCGGTCATGGACTACATTCCACCCAACCTGGCACCCCAAGGTGTAAAGCAGGGAGACTATTTTCCATCTGTGATTGGTCCTTACGATAAATGGGCAATTGAGTACGGCTACAAACCCAGTGGGGCAGGGGCTCCCGATGCTGAGTTGCGGTTTCTCGAGCAGATTGCTCGAGCATCGACTCAGCCCGAGCTAGACTATGCCACAGATGAGGATATGTTTGACCTTGACCCCAATGTTAATCCTTGGGACAACAGCAGCAATGTGCTCCGCTACTCGCAGTGGCAGCTTGACAACGACCGTGCCATGTGGTTTCGTCTGAATCAGGATTATCCCATCGAGGGCGAGAGTTACAGCAAGCTGAGCCAAATGTTTGACACGGTGTTTCTCCACTATTTGCAGAACACCTACTTCATTACAAAATACATTGCTGGGCAGTCTTTTCACCGCGAACATGCGGGTGAATCTAATGGGCGATTGCCGTTTGAACCAGTGCCTGTAGAACAACAACGGCAGGCGTTAGCAACACTGCAAAAGTATATCTTTGCAGAAGATGCTTTTCGCTTCCCACCGGAATTGCTGAATAAGCTAGCGCCATCGCGCTGGATGGACTGGGGCAACCAAGTACCAACTCGTCGCCTCGATTACCCAATTCACGACAGTATTTTCTTGATGCAGAGCTTGGTGTTGAAAGAGTTACTGTCAGGTGATCGCCTCGACCGATTGGGTGATGTTGAGCTGAAGAGCCATCCAGGGCAAGCCCTCACAATGGCGGAGCTGTTCGACAGCTTGCAAGCTGGTATCTTTTCAGAAGTTATACAACCCGCTCGTAAACTGCCGCAAATCTCCAGTCTCCGTGGAGCTTTGCAGAGTCAGTATTTAAACATTTTGACAGACATGGTGTTGCGAAATGTGTCTATACCTGAAGCTGCACGGACCCTAGCTTGGTACAAACTGAATCAGCTGCGCTCGGTACTCAACAAGACTCCCTCTCACTCCCGTCACTTAGACGAATATACCCTGGCACACTTAGCCGAAACTCGCGCTCGCATTGACAAAGCTTTAAACGCCCAGTTGCCATCCCGGTAACAAAGACATAGCCAGAGTAAATTTTAACAGCAATAATCTAGCTCTAAAAACCTAATGTCACATGTAGCTTTTTTTTTGACTAAGATTTCATTGCCAAGTCGCTATCGATGGTGTGATTTTTAATTTAGTCAAAACTCCAGAGGCAATCAACTTGTGCTGTTCACAAAACTGAAAGCTTAGCGCTACTTATGGTTCCGATGCTACCCAAACCCCTTTCACGGGTAGGCTACAACCCCAATGTGAAAGGGAGATAAATACCGGATTTCGTATCAGTTAATTGATTGACCTGGTAGGTCAGCCCCGTCATCGTATCGCTCTACTCTTACACTCTGACAGGCTAGCCGCGCTGTCAGGCTCGATTTCGTGGTTGGCTGATGACTAAGCACAGTCCCCCTGTCTCTATCAATTCAACTTCTGGTGTCTCAATCGCGCAGCATTTTCTATTTATTTGTAGTCTAGAAGAGCGAAAACTGATAGCAATCGCTCTTGTCAAAGCAGCCCGAACTGGCAAGAGCTAGTACCTTCCGCTATTTATATTTTCGCATTGGCAAAAATCCAAACATTTGAAAATTCGCCAATTTCTCAATGCACCAATTTGATTTATCATTCTGGTAGTGTAGAAGTCAGAGCCGATGTTATTAACCTGCACTAGTGCCAAAGGTGGAGTGGGCAAAACTACCAGTGCCATTCACATTGCTGCTATCCTCTCTTTTGACGACAGCACCTTGCTAATCGATGGCGATCCCAACCGTTCGGCTTTGAAGTGGGCCAAACGAGGAAATTTGCCATTTCAAGTCGTTGACCTGATGGCTGCTCCCAAGCATACCCGGAGCTTTGAACATATAGTTTTCGACACGCCCGCTCGCCCCAATCAGGATGACATGGAAGCTCTCGTAGAGGGCTGCGATTTGCTGATTATTCCCACAACTCCTGACATTCTCAGCATAGATGCCACGTTAGAGACTGTAGATCTGCTCAATGCCCTCAAGTGCGACCGCTATCGCATTCTACTCACCATTATCCCTCCCGCTCCTAGAAAAACAGGAGAGCAGGCAAGAGAAGCCCTCGCCGAGTTCCCCCTGTTCAAACAAGCCATTCGACAATTTGCTGCTTATGAAAAGGCGGCATTAGCGGGCGTGTTGGTCAACCAAGTCAAAGACCGCAATGCCCGAATTGCTTGGCGGGATTTTGAGGCACTTAGGAAAGAGATACTACCATGACCGACAATCCATTCCGGAAGGTGATCGCCACTCGCAAGCAAGCAACGGAACCAGTAGCGGATGAAGCCAAGCCCCCTACATTCACACCCATCGAGACACGACAAACTAGTCAACCGCCTGCACCTAAGAAGCGCGGACGACCCGCTACAGGAAAACGCTCAGACGATGCCTGGATCGGACGCACCTATTATGTTAAGCGGGAGACTGACCTGGATGTAGAGGATACTTTGCTCAAGCTCAAGCGACAAGGTCTAGAAGTGGACAAATCCGAATTGGTAGATTTGCTCCTTGCTGCCTGGGTAAAATGGCAACAAGGTGAAAATATAGAAATTTACCTTTCTGAAATTACGCCAAGGCGAAAATAAAACGATTAAGCATTTGCAGGCACAACGCGCTCAATCTGACCAGAAGGAGTAGAAGTGAACAAGTTCGACATCGTTAAAGGTGCAGATGCAGAAGTTCGACGGGACATTGCGGGTTGGGAAGACAAAGCCGATGATTATGTGGCAGAATTCTTCGATAATGATGTAGAGCGCGTCTACGGTACGCGCTTCGGCGATAATCTAGCAATCATTGCTTCTATTGCCGAAAACGCCTTAATAGCCCCAGAAACTTTTAGAGGTGTGCGGGACAAGGAAGGTAGGTTGCAGGCAGGAGCAATTGTTCACCAGGAAAGCGATTGCCTAGAAGTTAACGACTTGGCGACTGCACCATGGAATATCCTGCTTCATCAGCCTGAAAGTCTTAAGGGCGCTGGCACTTCACTGATGGAGGCGCTAGTTAAGGAAAGCATAGACTTAGGTAAGGGAGGTCGCCTGAAAGTCTATGCTATTCCCAGAGCTAGGCAGTTTTATATAAATATTGGTTTTTTGGAAACTGATGGAGGTGAAATGGAACTAACCCCTGAAGCGGCTCTAGGATTTCTGGAAGAGCAAAGACAGTTTAGGGAGCGTGGAGGTGACTCAAGATAATTTTGGGTTTGACATAAGCAGGAGAAAACTGATGACTAAGCAACTAACTGACTCGGAAATCATTGAAAAACAAGAACGGCTTTACGAACTTGAACAGGATTGCTCGACTGGCACCCTTGGCACACCGGAGGAGCAAAAACAGAAGATTGATGCATTGCTAGCTAGAGCCAGAGCTAGAAAGGCTAAACTCAGTCAATAATTTTCCGGGTTAGGGGTTAGAGAAAAAGCCAATGGTGACTGGAGCAACCTGACGATGACAGTAGGGTCGGCAAATGGCACGACAGCGCTCGTCAACCATTTAGCTGCCAAGCGTTGTGCCGCCACCGCTCTCCTTTCCGGAGAACGGAAACGCTAGTGCCAATCGACCCTGATGGGAGCTAGATAATACCTTGACACCTGAACAACTAGAGTTCTACAGTCTACCTAGACACACACCTAGACTTAACCTTGACATGGCGAACACAGGGCACAACAAAAAGCTAGCCTCCTTTAACTGTGACTCCAAGCTGTGGGAAGAGTTCATGCGTCGGTGTCAGGAGCAGGGGACGACGGCGACCGCCACACTCACCCGATTTATCGAAGCTTTACCCCGAGTTGAGCTGTGGACTTGTCAACAAGGAAATAATCTCTTTTTATTGAACAACATTTACCTAGAATCATTATTCAATAAG
>JAFAVL010000446.1 GCA_019242465.1 Chroococcidiopsidaceae cyanobacterium CP_BM_RX_35
TTCTAAAACAACCACTCTTGATGCAGCAGAACACTTTTGCCCACTGTAACCAAAAGCAGACTGCACTACCCCCACAACTGCTTGGTCGAGGTCAGCACTTTCATCCACAATAATAGTGTTTTTGCCTCCCATCTCTGCAATCACTCGCTTCAAATGTTTCTGACCGGGTTGTAAGATGGCGGCATCAGCGTAGATCTGGCAACCTACCGCCTGAGATCCTGTAAAGGCAATCAAGTGGGTATCGGGATGCTTCACCAAGTAAGCCCCTACCTGCGATCCTCTACCTGGTACGTACTGAAACACTCCCTTAGGAATTCCCGCTTCTAGCAAGATTTCTGCCAATTTTGCTGCAATCACCGAGGCTGTCTCAGCTGGCTTTAGCAAAGTACAGTTACCAGTCACCAATGCTGCCACTGTCATGCCTGTCGCGATCGCTAAGGGGAAGTTCCAGGGAGAAATCACCACGGCAATACCCCGTGGTTGATAGTGATAGCGATTCGTTTCGCCTGCCAGGTCATAATCATAACCCTGGTCTAGCCGTTCCATTTCTGCTGCGTAGTAGCGGCAAAAGTCAATTGCCTCAGACACCTCTGCATCCGCTTCCCGCAAAGGCTTACCGACTTCCAAGACAATCCAACCCGCCAGTTGGGCCCGCCGCCCTTCCATTAACTCAGCGGCTTTATGCAACATCCCAGCCCGTTGCCGCACTGGTGTGCGTCGCCAAGCCGGAAAGGCTGCTACGGCTGAGCGCATCGCTTGTTCTGCCTGTTCAATAGAGAGCAGATTAATTGTGCCAATCACCTCACTGAAGTTAGAGGGATTGACCGAATCCACTGTTTCCGATGAAGATTGAAACTCACCTTTGACCAAAGGCGAATAATTTTTACCCAACTGATGCCGGACTTTTTGAAAGGCTGCCAACGCCTGCTCTCTTTGCTTCAGCTCTGCATAGTCCGTATCAGCAGCATTTTTGAAGGAGCTATGGTTAAGGTCAAGGCTTCTCTTCCCCTCTCTTACGAAGTTCCGAGCGGAGGAAACCTCCGCTCGAACTTCGCGCTGCCCCCCCTGCTCTAAAAACGGTGGTGCCAACAACTCCTCAACTGGGCGGTCTTCCAAACTTTGCCTTAAAAAGGAACTATTGGCTGTATTCTCAAGCAAGCGACGAATTAGGTAAGCCATTCCTGGCAGCAGTTCCCCATAAGGGCAATAGACGCGCACCCGATAACCTCGTGCGACTAGAGCTTTTGCTAGTTTATCCCCCATGCCGTAAAGCACTTGCATCTCAAACCGACGGCGCGGGATGTTGAGGCTTTCGGCTATGGCGATCGCGTGAGCTTGCGATCGCACGTTATGACTGCCAATTGCTGAATAAAGATACTCGTGATTTTCTAGCAGCAATTGGGTAATTGCTTCAAAGTTGGCATCCGTCGCCGCTTTCTCGTTGTATACAGGCTGAGACCAATCTTTCTGTGCAGCTTTAATCGTCTCCTGATCCCAGTAAGCTCCCTTCACTAACCGCACCGTTAGGGGATAGCCCCGCTGTTTTGCCCAATCAATTAAATCCCGCACATCTCGTTCACTGTCCCGTAGATAAGCCTGGATAGTGATACCCACATCTGTGCGACTGCGGAATTCCTCCTCAATCAACAGCTGTTTCAGTATGGAGAGGGTGAGGTCTTTGTAGGCGTACTGTTCCATATCAAAGTGAACAGCAGCCCCCGACTCTTTGGCATGACGTAGTAAAGTGCGGATGCGTTCTCTCACCCGCTCCTCACTGCCTTGGGCATCTAGCGGGTCAAACTGGGAGTAGAATGATGTTAACTTGACGGAAACTTGAATTCGTGGTATTAGCTCTCCATCTGCTTGGTCAACGTTCTCCTGCCGTCGCACGGCAGGAGCTGCGTTGACTTCGTCAATTGCCGCGATTGGCGTCCAGCGTTTAGCCACCTCTGTCAGTTGAGTCATCAATTCTAGATAACGATCTAGATACGACTGAGCTTCAGCTTCCGTAATGACTGCCTCTCCTAGGAGATCGAGGGTGAAAGCCATCTTCTCCTTGCGCAGTTGCTCGATTGTCTTAACAACTTGCTTGATGTTTTCTCCAGCGATATATTTGTGAGCGAGAGTCTCAACAGCTGTGGCAACAGTTGTAGCGGCAATCTGACCTGGCATTGAGTCAGGGTTAGTAAAATTGAGTATACCTTTGAGGGCTGCGGGGAGTTCAACAGATGCATCCCCCATGTACTCTTGCAAATGACCAGCAATCTCTGATTTGCTACGTAGTGAGGGCAAGCAGTCAATGAAGCGAAACAACTGTACCCTTAACCCTGGATTGCCCATTGCCCAGGCAAGTAACTTATCATCCCACCGCATCTGGTTACGCAACTCAGCCAAGAAAGAGCGATTTTCTCTAGTTGCTGCCAGGAGTTCTTTGGCAATTTCTTGAGTTTTAGATTCGTAAGTGCTTGTTTGGACTTGTAATACCACTGATAGCAGACTCCTAGTTTGAGGCAAGGCTTCGGTCGAAGACCCTCTATGTATTATTCTCTCTCTCTAATTGGGCAATTCACACTCTTTATGTTAATAATCGTTAACATACCAGTAGACAAACCGGCTTCTGTCCCCAAACTGTTGTAGAAATATTCCGATTCATGCCCTATCTCAGATTAGTAAGCTGCAACAGCCAATTCCTCCTGCACCTACAAAGAAGCCTTGATAGGAAATGCTGAATTGACTCATTCAATTAAAGAAACAGACATTCTTATTATTTATTGGACAAGTTTTATCAATAATTGGATTTTTTTGCAGGTACAGGCTAGTTAGTTCAGTCAGAGATTTTAGTGGTTTAATGTCTGAGATTCGATTATCGTTGAGATAAAGTTCAGTTAAATTGGTTAATGAGCGTAAGGGACTGATATCTGCGATTTGATTGCTGTAGATGCGAAGGCTAGTGAGGTTAGTCAGCGGTTTCAAGGGACTGATGTCTGTAATTTTGTTATTACTGAGGTCAAGACCAGTTAGGTCAGTCAGAAGCTTGATTGGAGTGATATCAGAGATCTGGCTATTAAAACTGAGGTCGAGATAAGTTAAATGAGTTAGAGATTGTAGAGGACTAATGTTAGCGATTTTATTGTTGTAGAGGAGGAGACCAGTTAGATTAGTCAAAGATTTTAAGGGGCTGATATCTGAGATTTGATTGTCACCAAGGTTTATATCTACTAGGTTGGTTAAGGATTGTAGAGGACTCAGATCAGAGATTTGATTTTCGCTGAGGTAGAGGTCAGTTAGGTGAGTTAGAGATTTGAGTGGGCTGATGTCTGAGATTTGGTTGATGTACAGGTAGAGATAAGTTAGGTGAGTCAGAGATTGCAAAGGACTAATATCAGAGATTTGACTTTCGCTCAGGTCAAGTTCAGTGAGACTTGAAAGCTTCTGGTTGGCTAGATCGCAGTTGTTGGTGCCTGCCTTTTGCAATAACGCTTCAACAGTATGTCTAGCACCGTAAGTCAGACTTACTTTGTTCGTACACCAGTTGGCAAAGTTTTTGAAAGTGGCTACATCTCCTGTCTGCGATGCTGCCGACACTGATAAAGTATTGCCTCCCCAAGTCAACATGAGTGCCGTAAATCCGACAATGACTCCTGAAAGGTTTTGGACACAGGCAGAATAATAATGCCGACCTAACTGGCGATACTTAGCAGACAAGACTGTTAGCATGTTTTCTCCGTTATAGCCGAGCAGCACAAATTGCCGCTCCAATTAGCCCTACCTCCTGATTTAGGATAATATGTACAGGAATATTTTCGAGAAGCGCACTCATGCGACCTTTGTAAGTAAAAGTATGGAGAAAACTTCCTTCTTGTATCAGAGCTAAAATTTTGGGGGCGATGCCTCCAGAAACGTAGAGACCTCCGTATGGTAAGAGTTTGAGTGCGAGATTACCAGCTTCAGCTCCATAGGCTTCAACAAAGATCTGCATAGTTTCCTCAGATAGGCGATCACGCTTAACGATTGCTGCTGCCGCGATAACTGCAGCTGGGTCAACGGTTTTTTCGCTCTGCCCAGTCTCTTGTTCCCAAGTTCTCACCACTTGCCC
>JAFAVL010000722.1 GCA_019242465.1 Chroococcidiopsidaceae cyanobacterium CP_BM_RX_35
CTTTCTCTACGATGACACGAAATTCATATTCCATAAATTCAGCTTTGACTCCCACTATCCCATGAGAGTTAGGATATCACAAGAATCCTAAATCATGCTGATTTAATACGCTTCCAACGAAAACAGAATATGATAAGCTGAGGACAACCTCAAACTTACCCGTGACAAAGCCATGAAGGAATTAAAAGTTCCAGAGGCAGAACATTACCACCGCTGGTTTGGAATTGATTTGCAAACAGCCCAGAGAGTTATCCAAGTTCAAGAGTTAGACCCTTGGGACCGTTCTGAGGCTGATTGGCAAGTCTTGGAGGCTTATCGAGTTGCAATGTCTAAGGTAATGACTAAACTGGGGGTCGTTTCAGACCCTGAGATTTTAGGGGGAGAGCCGGTGATTGCTGGCACTCGGATTCCAGTAGAACTAATCCTGAGTGAGCTAGCAACAGGGCGAACTCGGTCAGAAATTTTGCACTCCTACCCTTCCCTGCCCTTTGACGCTGTTGATACAGCGATCGCTTATGCTCAGAACCTGCCTGCCGAATATCCACTAGCACAACTACTCTCAGAAGCCTGTGAGACTAGTGGTTGATGAAAACTTAAGTCGGGAACTAGTGGAGGGACTGCAGCAGCAGGGGCATCAAGTTTGGTTTGTGGGTGACGTTGAACCAGGACTAAAAAATGGCGCAGTGCTTGCCTATGCAACTCAGCAGCAAGCTCTGTTAATGACAGCAGACAAAACGGATTTTGGCAGGTTGATCTTCCAGCAACATCAGTCATGTCTTGGCCTTGTGGTGGTTCGCCTCCCTGTCAAGATGCCACAAAAACAAAAGATTGCAATCATCTTGGAAATAACCGCAATTCAAAAAGTGCAGTTGCTGGGGAAAGTTACTGTTATTTCTGAACAAGGAGTTAGGATGAGTCAGCTTCCACAAACTCAGTTGCCTTCCGATCGATGAGGAAACTTTGGAACTAGAGAGGCAAAATCATGCCAAGTCATGCTCGTGAACGTTGTCGGCAATGCGGTAAACTCTCCCTAGAGAAGGCTCTACAAAAACACGGGTCAGAAGGGGATGGCTGCTGGGAGGGGGAACCCTGCCACAAACGCCGTACTTACTACCGACACCGCGAGCGCTATAACCGTAGTCGTCGCCTCAAGTACAAAGGAGAGAAGGAGACTTCAGCCCAGCTGGCAGGAATTCAGATTCCCTCAATCCCTGCAGTTGTGATTCACTTTTACCGAAAGCGCAAAGATGATGATCTTCACGCCCTGGGAGCAGAGCTATGGGTGGGGCAGCGAAAACAGGAATCTCTCCCACCTGTCCATACTTTGGGTTGGACAGAAGGGGACGTGAAGGCATACATTCGGGGACTGGTGAAAGAATATGCTCACAAGTATCAGCTGCAAATCAGCGGGATTGCCGCCACTGTGGAACTCGATCCCTCTGTATGTCTACTTACCCCCTGTCCGTTAAAGCTAGTCTCCGGTTCTGGGGCAGGCAATGAATCGTCAGATGATAATGCGAAAGCCTCATGCACACAATCCCAAAACAGCTAGAACTTAACCTTTGGCAAGAACTTGAAGCTGCTGTCCATGAGCCAGTAACAGCCAATCTGGCACACTTGTGGCAGAAGTTAGAACTGTCTATCGCGGAAATTGACGAACTCGACCGCAACCAGCAGTTGCTCTTAGCCGGAGAGGCGATCACCCAGATTGTCGAAATCGGTGGTGTACTAGATCTGGTGTTCAACTATAATTAGAAAAAGGAAGTCGTTTGGTTAAGGATTATGGCTGTTTGGCTCCCAGTGCAATGTCCACATTGTCACAGCGAAGAGGTAATTAAGAACGGAAAATCAGCCGAGGGGAAGCAACGTTATCGCTGCCAGAATCCAGAATGTCCCTATCGCACTTTTATCTTGAATCAAACCTATCCAGGACGTAGCAGGCAAGTCAAACAGCAAATTGTGGAGATGACGCTTAGCGGCAGTGGTGTTCGAGACATAGCAAGGGTATTACATGTTAGCCCGACTACTGTGGTTCAGGAATTAAAAAAAACTCAAATATCTAGAGCCAGTGAATCGGAAACTGCTACAGCAACTGAAGCCTGAGCAGATTGAAATAGAAATCGTTCGAGTTGAGGAGCCAGAAGAGATTGGTGTTGAGGAAGCTGAACTGGACGAGATGTGGAGCTATGTCAGTAGTAAGAAGAACCCGCGTTGGCTTTGGCACGCAATTGATCGAAGAACTGGTCAAGTTTTAGCCTATGTATTTGGTCGCCGAAAAGATGAAGTGTTTCTGCAACTGAAAAAGTTACTGCTCCCGTTTGGGATTAAGCGCTACTGCACAGATTGTTGGGGAGCATATAAACGGCATTTACCAGCAGAGAACCACGAAGTAGGTAAGCGCAAAACGCAGAGAATTGAGCGGAAGCATTTAAGATTAAGAACAAGAATCAAAAGATTGGCGCGTAAGACTATTTGTTTTTCCAAGACAGAAGAGATGCACGACTTAGTGATTGGATTGTTTATTAATCGTTATGAATTTGGCATATCAGTTTGAGAGACAAACACCAGATCTAGAACACGACCGATTTATACTTATAGGGTCAGCGTCAGGAGCAACCAAGCACTTGAGGTCAACAGTATCAGCTGCGATTTTCTGGGTTAAGCCACAAACAACAGCGTTAGTTGTAACGACTATAGGACGGCTTTCTCCAGTGATCGCCAAGTTGGATGTGTTACTTGCATTAGTTGCAGTGATTGCGCTGGGGGTTGCGGTAGGAGCTTGATTAGTTTGATTGACTGGGTAACATCCACCTATGCCAATGAGTAACGATAGTGCAGTTAATCCCCATGGGTGACGAACTTTAGTTAGCAAGCGTTTGTACAGCATTATGTTAAGTAGTACTTAAAGATATACTCTTAAGCTTGTTCGTTATTGCGCTCCTTATCCAAAGCGCATATACTCGAACCAAATTGTCTTGAGGCTTGAGTGATGAAAAGAGATACACTGACCTTGCTTGGCTGCTCTGGCTCTTTAGCATTTATGATGCTAACGGGCAACGCTGCAAATGCTAGTACAATACCGACCCAGGATGCTGGCTTTGGTCGGACAACAACAGCTACTCAAACCGTCAAAGCACCCCTTTCCCAAGGGACTTCCCAATTTTCTGCTCTAGATCCTAACAGCGACAGAATTGGCGATCTGGCAATTGCCAGGTTTGGCTGCGACTGTCCTAGCTGCCGCAATAAGATAGTGTCGATGATCCAAAATGGTAGCCTCACTCTCCCTAACTGAGTTAGATGGGTACAATTAGGTCGGGGAGGGAACTCAGTTGTTGTTACTCACCCCAGCTCAATAGAGATCTCCTAAGAAACACTCCCCGCTACTGAGGATTGTGGAACGAGTTCAAAGCCTAATGACTGCGCTTTTTTCATGAGGTTTTTCACCATGCGCTCTTGATACTTCTGCTCATGGTAGTCAGTTCCTAGGTCAGAATAAT
>JAFAVL010000189.1 GCA_019242465.1 Chroococcidiopsidaceae cyanobacterium CP_BM_RX_35
GAACTATTTTGCACTTGCGTTTGCAAGGCATCTGCTTTTGTAATTGGTTGACCGTTGACCCTTATAATCACATCGCCAGCCCGGATGCCAGCTTTAGCTGCTGGGGAATCTGGAACGACTTTGACAACTAAGACTCCTTGGTTCTCATTAACAGTCAGACCAAAGTTGGGATCGGCGTTGATTTTATTTTTGAGTTCAGGTGTCAACGTTGTCATCTGAATTCCTATATAGGGATGTGCTACCTTACCTGTAGTCTCCAGTTGGGTTGCAATTTTCATGGCGCTATTAATGGGAATGGCAAAGCCGATTCCTTGCGCCCCCTGAATAATGGCTGTGTTCATCCCCACAACCTGACCTTTAGAGTTCAATAGTGGTCCGCCAGAGTTACCAGGATTAATCGCCGCATCAGTTTGAATAAAGTTGACTTGCTCTTTACTGCCAATATCAGGGAGATCGCTGCTGTTGCGCCCAGTGGCACTGATAATACCACTGGTCACAGTATTATCAAATCCGAGGGGATTACCAATCGCGATCGCCCATTGCCCAGGCTTCACATCATTGGAGTTGCCCACAGGAATTGTGGGAAGTTTGCCAGCCTGGATCTTGACGACAGCCACATCTGTTACGGAGTCAGCACCTAAGACCTTACCTTTAAAGGTTCGACCATCCTTGAGCCTGACGTTTACAGTATCAGCACCATTAACCACATGGGCATTGGTGAGGATCAAGCCATCAGCACCAATAATAAAACCGGAGCCAATCCCCCGTTCAACTCGTCGCTGTGACGGTATAGCTTCTGACGAGCCAAAAAACTGACGGAAAAAGGGGTCGTTGAAGATGTCTGGAGCCTTAGTCGTGACTGTTTGGGTAGTGTCAATCCTTACCACCGCTGGTCCATCTCTCTCAACTATCCCTGCTATAAAGTTTGGGTCTGTGCCAACTGGGATGCTAGCAGCTACCTTCTGGCTAGATGGAGTGTCAGACACAGGAACAGCCGAAGCTGGAGCATAAACTGGCTGCTGGCTTGTGGCCAGGTAGCTGCCAAGCCCAGCAGCACCTGCTCCTAGCAGCATCATTGATAAATAAGCAGCTGGCTTTTGCCAACGCTGAGTGCGATTTTGTGGTTGTTTTTGCATAGAAGGATTTAGACCGACAACTGATAATTTAGACTTCTACTCTACTGATTCTAGACAGCAGCTGTGACGGCTTTGTTACAGCATTGTTGCACTGTAGTGAAGGCTAGTGGCGCTGTACATCACTTACTCAACTGCCGATTCTAGCATTTGAATAGTTCCGCTACTGGCATCGATTTCTACCTCTAGCCCAATGGGCAATGTCAGTATGGTCTCGATGTGACCAATCGCAGCACCGTACCAGGCTGGAATGCCTAGTGGTTGAATATGATCCCAAACCACTTCTTCTAGGGTTAGGGAACCATAGTCAGCATCAGGTGAACATTCAGAACATTGCCCAAAAATCAAGCCAGCTAGCTGGTCAAGTACACCTGCTATTTTAAGATGAGTCAGCAAGCGATCGATCCGGTAAACATTTTCTTTGATGTCTTCTAAAAACAGGATGGTACCACGCATATCCGGTAAATATGGCGAACCTAAGATAGCAGATAGAACCGTAAGATTACCACCAATCAGTTTTCCCCGGGCTTTCCCTTGAGTAATAGTTTGAATGCGATACTTGACTTGCATTAGGCGGTCTTGATCGTCATCATCCTTGAAATTTTGAAACTTCACTTTTTCAGCAGCAAACAAAATACGGCGAAAACATTCAGTCTGAATTTGTTTCCATGCAGTTAGGCCATTGGGACCATGGAACGTCACAAGATTGGTGCGAGCATTGATAGCTAGTATTAAAGCGGTGATATCGCTGAAACCAACAATGATTTTGGGATTTTGGCGGATGCAGTCGTAATCAAGATACGGTAGGATGCGGCTACATCCCCACCCGCCACGAATTGGCAAAATAGCGGCTACTGAGGAATCGGCAAAAAACTCATTGATGTCGGTGGCGCGGTCTTTGTCTTGACCTGCTAGATAACCATATCGGTCAAGTAGATGTGGTGCTAATCGCGGCACAAGTTTTAACCCTCGTACTGCATCCAAAACAATATCAAGCTGTTCACGGACGAATGTAGCACTAGCAGGACTGACAATCCCTACCACTGAGCCTGGTTGTAAACGTGTAGGTTTCACAAAACTCTTAATCTATACCATTTGGCTTTATCCTTGCAATATGTGGATTGATACAACCATTTATTGACAAGGCTTTCACAACTCCATTATCCAAAATGGTATGAGGCAATCTAGGATGATTTGGCAACTAACACGATTGCGGTAACTTCTGGAGGGCAAAATAGGCGTCCTGGTAGATAAGTTCCTAGTCCACGATTGACATACAGCTGGTTTTTGCCTACCTGATGGAACCCTTGGGCCCATTCCCAATGTCGCACAACCTTAGCACAATCCCTACGCATGAATGGGAGGCAGCGACGAATTGGTTGTGGCAGGTGGCGACGGAGCGATTTGTACAGTGTTATGGCAGGACCAACTCCTGGAATGAGCATCTGACCACCATGCGTGTGACCAGATAGCTGCAAATCCACGCGCCATTGTTCTAACAGCTT
Source organism: Chroococcidiopsidaceae cyanobacterium CP_BM_RX_35 (assembly GCA_019242465.1). Next base: position 2,639 of record JAFAVL010000189.1, read on the forward strand.
AGCAGTATCTGGGTTGTGGCTTAACACAATCCGAGGAATATCAGCATTAAGCTGGCTCATCACTGGTGTGAGGTTGAACTCGCTCGACCAATAGTCTGCAAGTCCCACTAAAGGTAACGCTTGCCCCAGTGGATAAGCAATTTCATTCCAGAGGACGTGAATACCGACACTCGTTAGGGCAGATGTGACTTCTGCTTTCGAGCGTTGGTAATAGATGTCATGATTGCCCAGGATGGCGTAGATGCCCGCTCGACTTTGTAGGTGTTTGAGTCGTAAAACCAACTGGTGAATCGGAGTGGGGTCGTCGGTTACATAGTCGCCAGTTAAGAGAACTAAGTCTGGTTCAGCCTGATTGCTGGCTTCGATCGCTTGCTCTAACAAATCTTCTGAAAGCCGCAGACCATCGTAGTGCAGATCCGACAGCTGCACCAGTTTTGTACCTTGCAACGATGCTGGTAAACCAGCGATCACTACTGTAATTTCTTCAACACTCAATGGACCAGTCAATACCCAGTGCATGACACTGACTTTACTCCTTTGCGGCGGCGCTTCCAGCTTAGCAGAACCTACCTTAATGTCTGTAGGTCGCCAAAAGAAGGCTTCGTTCCCGCAAGCTCAAATTCGCTTTAGTTATGCTGAACTATTGGTAAACCAACCTGTAACACTCGAATCGACGCTCCTGAGGCGACTGACGTTTGACCTACAGGCATAATTGCGAGACCATTTGTCTGAGCTAAGTTAATTAAATTACCAGAACTGTGGCTACCTGAAGCTAACTGGAATTCGTAGCTGCCCTCTACTAAATGTAGTTGACCCCAGAGGTAAGTTTCTCGCTTGCCATCTGAACCATGAAGGTCATGGCGCGATCGCGCCGCCACAAATGTTGGTCCCCAGCTGTGAGATAGACCAGAAAGTTTTTTCAGTGCTGGTTGGACAAACCGCCAAAAACTAACCAAAGCTGAAACTGGGTTCCCTGGCAATCCAAAGTACAACACTGGTCTAGGGCTGGAGGCGTCTGAGTTGGGAAACGTAGCTACAGTCAGGGGTTTACCGGGCTTAACCGCAACAGCACCTTGAATGTGAATTTCTGCTCCTAATGATGCCAAAATCTGATCAACGTAGTCGTAATCCCCCACCGAGACGCCACCGGAAGACAGTACCATGTCAGATGTTTGTACTGCCGTGGCGATCCTATGTTCGAGTTCGGCTTTTTCATCCGCCACAATACCCATCTGTACTGGTTCTGCCCCAGTCTGCGCCACTAAAGCAGCGAGAGCATACTGATTGGAATCCACAATCTGACCTGGTTGTAATGGTCGATCTGGTGTTGCTAGTTCATTACCAGTAGAGAGAATTGCGACTCGCGGACGCCGATAAACTGTCATCTGGGTACACTGGGCAGCAGCTAGCACGGCAATTTCGGGGGCGGTGAGTACAATTCCTGGTGGCAGGAGGACTGTTCCTGCTTGGTAGAAAGATGCTCGGTGGCGCACAAAGTCTTGCTGTTTAGGAGCAGACAGGATGAAAACACGATTTTCTTCTTGCCGTGTCTGTTCTTGAATCACCACTGTATCTGCACCAACTGGCATCATTGCCCCTGTAAAGATCCGCGCCGCTTGACCAGGTTGAATTGTCTTTTGGGGTTCTTGTCCAGCAGCAATCTCTTCCACAATTTCCAAAACTGCTGGCTGCTGATCGTTAACGTGTTTTACGTCTTCATAACGCACCGCATATCCATCCATAGCAGAATTATCCCAGTGGGGAAAATCCAGGGTGCTCATCACTGGTGCAGCCAGAATGCGATCGATTGCTGTTAACAGAGTTACGACCTCTACATCCTTCTGAGTCCCTAAGGGTTGCACCAAATTGAAAATGATTGTCTCTGCCTGGCTTACCGACAGCATAGGAATCAGCTCCGACTTTCATACCCCTACTTTAATCATTGTGATTAAAAGGTATGAGGATTAACCATGCTTGTGAACTACTTACACTGACTTGACGGTAAAGTATAGGCTGCCCAATTCATCGGGAACAGCCATAGCAGCAGTAGCCGCTCGTCCATACCGATGAAGGTCTGACATTCCCTTCAAGGGCAGTATCGCGCTTTTCCCAACGACAATACCTGGTTTAGGATCAGCTTAGGCGGTCATGGGAGTTTGAGGCATGTTTGCTCTGGTGTCACCTGAGAAAATTCAGTTACCCGCAGGAGCCGTGGTGCGGTTGCCTGCCACCTGGCAGGATTACCAAAAGTTGTGTCAACAGCGGGGTGATGGCTCGATTCCCCGAATTAAGTACTACACCGAGGAAGTTTTGTTAATGTCTCCTCTTCCTAAACATGG
>JAFAVL010000357.1 GCA_019242465.1 Chroococcidiopsidaceae cyanobacterium CP_BM_RX_35
ACGGTTTACGCCCGACCGCCTGGGTGAGTACCCCTTAATCTGTGCAGAACTCTGCGGTCCTTACCATGGAGCAATGAATACCAAAGTTGTTGTTGAGACACAGCAAGATTTTGACAAATGGATGACCGAGCAGCAAGCATCTGCTAGCAGAGATCTGAATCAAGCCGTTGCAGTTGTTGACCGAGCCAACCTCCCACCAGATGAATTGCTAGCTCCTTACACCAAGGAAATGGGAATTCAGTCAGAAATGCTACAGCACATTCACTCTTCCCACCATTAGGTATTAGATGTTGGGTGAATTGAAGCCTAAACCCTTTTTTGCTATGACACAAGCACAGTTGCAAGAAACAGCCAATCTACCCGCTCTCGCAGAGGAAGCGGCGCATAGAAATTGGCGAGACTACTTCACCTTCAACACAGACCATAAGGTAATTGGGATTCAATACCTGGTTACATCATTTGTCTTCTACTGTATTGGTGGTTTCCTGGCGGACTTAGTTCGTACAGAACTCAGGACACCTGATAGCGATTTCCTTAGTCCTGAGCTATACAACCAAGTATTTACGCTCCACGCCACGATTATGATTTTCCTGTGGATTATTCCTACAGGAGCTGGGTTTGCCAACTATCTGGTGCCACTCATGATTGGGGCGAGAGATATGGCATTTCCGCGCCTAAATGCCGTTGCCTTCTGGATGATCCCGCCAGCTGGTCTGTTGTTAATTGTCAGCCTACTGATTGGCGATGCACCAGAGGCTGGTTGGACTTCCTACCCTCCGCTTAGCCTGGTGACAGGACAGGTGGGTGAGGGAATTTGGATTATGAGCCTACTTGTACTTGGGACATCATCAATCCTAGGCGCACTGAATTTTCTCGTCACCATCTTAAAGATGCGAGTTCCCAGCATGGGCGTGTATCAGATGCCCTTATTTTGCTGGGCAATGTTAGCAACATCAGCGCTGCAGCTTTTGGCGACGCCAGTACTGGCAAGTGCTATGATTCTCTTGGCCTTTGACTTACTCGCGGGCACCACATTCTTCAACCCAACTGGGGGTGGAGATCCAGTCGTCTACCAGCACATGTTCTGGTTCTACTCTCACCCGGCCGTTTACATTATGATTTTGCCCTTTTTTGGGTTAATTTCAGAAGTTATTCCCATACACTCGCGTAAACCCATCTTCGGTTATACAGCGATCGCTTATTCCAGCTTGGCAATCAGCTTCTTGGGGCTAATTGTCTGGGCACACCATATGTTCACCAGTGGTATTCCTGGCTGGTTGCGGATGTTCTTCATGATCACAACCATGATCATCGCCGTACCAACTGGGATTAAGATCTTCAGTTGGCTAGCAACACTTTGGGGAGGTAAGCTGCGATTAAACAGTGCCCTACTGTTTGCCATGGGCTTTGTAGGCACGTTTGTGATCGGCGGTATTAGTGGCGTCATGTTAGCGGCAGTGCCATTCGACATTCACGTACACGATACCTATTTCGTGGTTGCTCACCTCCACTACGTTCTGTTTGGCGGCAGTGTGTTAGGTATCTATGCTGGCTACTACCACTGGTTTCCCAAAATCACAGGACGGATGATGAATGAGTTTTGGGGTAGAGTTCACTTTGCCTTAACCATTGTCGGTCTGAATTTGACCTTCCTACCCATGCATAAGCTGGGAATGGAGGGTATGAATCGCCGGATTGCGATGTATGACCCCAAATTCACCTTTTTGAATGAAATTTGCACGATAGGGGCTTACCTGTTAGCAGTTTCCACTCTCCCGTTTATTGTCAATGCCATCTGGAGCTGGATGTACGGTCCCAAAGCTGGTAACAATCCTTGGGATGCTCTGACTTTAGAGTGGATGACAACTTCACCGCCAGCGATCGAGAATTTTGACGAACTGCCGATAGTAGCAACTGGTCCTTATGACTATGGTATGGGCAACCGCCAAACTGATTTACAAGTTCCCCTATCCAATGAGCAGGAACCAGCTCTAGCTGCTGGTCCTAAATCCATCCTGCGTGCTGATCCAGATCCAGCCGTTGCTGCCCGTCCTGAGGATCGCCATTAGGCGATGCTTGGATTTTAGATTTTGGATTACACCTGCAAATCTAAAATCTAAGATTTTGTTTGTCACGCAGTTAGCCATTAAAGACTCATGCAAAGCCCAACCATCGATCCAGCTAAGACGGCTCTTAACTATCATCAAGAACACGCGACAGACTCTCATCATGCAGAGCATCCAGATCTCCGCCGCTTTGGACTAATTATGTTCTTAGCAGCAGAGGGCATGATTTTTCTCGGACTGTTTGGCTCCTATTTAGCTTTCCGCGCTACTTTGCCCACTTGGCCTCCAGAAGGGACACCAGAACTAGAGCTATTGCTGCCTGGAGTGAACACGGCAATCCTGATTGCCAGCAGTTTTGTCATGCATAACGCTGACACAGCCATTAAGAAGAATGATGTGGTGGGGATGCAAACCTGGCTGGCGTTCACTGCAGCAATGGGAGGAATTTTCTTAGTGGGACAGCTATATGAATACAGCCACCTGGAATTCGGTCTCACTACCAATTTGTTCGCCAGTGCGTTTTATGTCATGACGGGCTTCCACGGACTGCACGTCTTTATAGGGGTTTCAGCAATTATCGCCGTGCTTTGGCGATCACGTGTTTCGGGTCACTATAGTAGTGAAAAACACTTTGGTGTAGAGGCAGCAGAAATCTACTGGCACTTTGTTGACGTTGTGTGGATTATTCTGTTCGGGCTTCTATACCTGCTCTAAGCCTACCGATTCCTCTCCCTTAAAAATAGAGAGGCAGGGGACAGGGGCATTCTTTCCCCCCAGCTCGTCCCTGCCCCTCTGCTCCCCTGCTTCTTCCCCCCTCATCCCTCACTTCTTAGTGAGGATGATATACTTCCTGGAGTCAAGAA
>JAFAVL010000520.1 GCA_019242465.1 Chroococcidiopsidaceae cyanobacterium CP_BM_RX_35
GCCATAAGTAGATACAAGGGTTGAAATTAAGCCTACTCAAGTTTGCCCAATACCCTGCTCATATTAGGTTAGGAAAATTTGTATTGGCTTTGCTACTTGTGTGGGCACCACTAGCTGCTCCTATTTATTGGCTGGTGAGCGATCGCAACCTGGTGAGTATCCTCACATTGGTGCTACTGTATGGGGAGTTTCTTGTCCTCGTGCAGTTCTGGAACAAAAAGGTTTACCGACAACCCCAGTTGCTGCGAAGCTATGGTCTACAAGGAACGCGGCGGAACGCAAAGGAGCTTTTAGCTGGCTTGGGGCTAGGTTTGGCTATTACCTTTGGTTTGTTTGAGCTAGAGGGGTGGCTCGTCTTTCTATTGTGGGAGCCTTCACCCGTCTATCTACCCAGGGTGATAGTAGAAGGGTTAGTGAGCGCATTGGGACTCGGCTTGGCAGAGGAGTTTCTATTCCGGGGCTGGCTATTAGATGAGTTGCAACGGGATTACCGTCCCCGTGTGGCTCTTTGGGCTGATGCAATTTTATTTGCTCTACTGCACTACATTAAGCCGCTAACAGAAATCCTACGGACTTGGTCTGGATTTCCGGGAAGATTACTATTAGGATTGACCCTGGTGTGGGCAAAGGGCTCTAACCAGGGACGCCTTGGTCTCCCGATTGGGCTTCACGCTGGTCTAGTTTGGGGCTACTACATCATTAATGTAGGGCAGCTAGTGAAATATTCTGGTCAGGTTCCTGATTGGGTGACTGGCGTTGATAAAAACCCTTTGGCTGGAGTAGTGGGGCTGCTATTTTTGAGCGTGCTTGCCTTCGGGATGAATTGGCGATCACTAGCCTCCAGCAAACGGGGCTGACTGCTGATTTTGCCAATGAGTGTCTGGAGACTAATTCATTACCGCTTGAAGCATTACGGTAAGGAAAATCATATGAATTCAGCAGTAGAAAAGTTTTAGCGTTGCTTGTCAGAAAGATTTAAATAGGTTCCAACCAAGCAGGCACCAGCTAGGTTAACGCCACTTAAGTTAGCACCTTCTAACTCAGCACAGAGTAGATTTGCCCCAGCCAAGTTGGCTCCAGCCAGGTTAGCCCCTCTTAAATCGGCTTCCTCCAAATTTGCCTCACTCAAGCTAGCTCCTTGCAAGTCGGCTTGACTAAGGTTAGCTCCTTGGAGATTAGCCCGGCTGAGATTCACCCCCCGCAAGTCGGCACCACGCAAGTCTACGCCCTGCAAATTCACACTCATCAGATTAGCGCCGCTCAAGAAAGCACCAGCAAAAGAGGCAGAAGATAATTTCGCCCCCATTAAGTTAGCACCCCGCAGGTTGCCGCCCTGAAGATCGGCTCCTGTCAGATCAGCTTGCATGAGGTTGGCTCCAAGCAAGTTTGCCCGCAAGTCAGCCCCCATTAGTTGGCTACCCAGCAAATTCGCTCCATCTAAACGCGCTCTTTCCAATTTGGTACCAGAAAAATTGACTCCAATCAGCGTGGCTCCAGCTAGATTGATGCCAGAAAGGTCAATGCCAGAAAGGTCTTCATCTTCCAAGTTTGCTCCCGGCAGTTGCTTAAGTTTTCCGGCTCTTAGGGCTTCAATGTCCATGGGCATATGTGCCTGCTTCCCGATTTGTCTTTGCCTCAGTACCAGGGTAAGTATCAATTAACCACATGCCAGCGCTAATTTTTGGTGGTGCTGCTGGCAGATGGAGTCCCTGCTTTAAACCCATTACCAAGAGTTCCAGAGTGGCAACGAGTTTGGGGTCCCAGTGTTTACCTTCCTCTTGCTTACACTCAGATAAAGCTGTATCCAATGTGTCAAACATTTCTGCTTCACTATCAGGATGAGACTTGCGTAGCCTAGCCACTCGTGACTGAAAATCATTTGCTAGTCCTAAAATTCGCGATTCTAGGGGGATTTCTTCACCGACAAAGCCTGCTGGCTGCCCACTACCATTCCACCACTCAGCTTGGTGAGTAATGATCTGGGCGATCGCTCGCGTCCGAGACATTGTCCTTAGCATTTGTGTTGCTGGCACAAGGGGACAACTGGGAGCTTCGCTATACTGGACATTCACCGATAAAGGCGCAATCCGGTGGAGGAGTCCTGCCAGTCGCAACCGCTTCAATTGCCAAGCTGGTAGCTGTAGCAGTTGTCCTATTGTCTCTGCTAAAGCTGCTACTTCAGATGCTGCCATTTGGTTATCGGTATCAGCAATATCAATTAGTTGCGCCAGCCGTAAAAATGCTTGCAATTCGTTAGAAATTATGTTGTTATCCAGCGCCTGTTGGTGGGTAAAGGTTTGCAGCTGATTTAAGTCTGGTTTGCTGGTTTGAAGATAATCTACAACGCGGGCAACAATCTGGCTCAAATCATCCGGCTCAATGGTAGGTATAGTCGTGATCGCCTGTACTTGGGACGTCAGTTTTTGCTGAAGTTCTGAGTTGTAGCGACTAACGTGAGCGATCGCTAACTCTACTGTTTCCTGCACTAACCCGGCTTCAAATGTCCAAAACCCGTAAAATTTACGCTCCAAATCTGCTGTCGGTACACCATTTGGTCCATAGTCGGAGGCTGAAAGTTCCTGACACAGCACCATGGCGGTGAAACTGGGAGACAGAATTATTAAGTGCCACTCTTGCGCTACCGGATCTGCTAGATCTAAAGCTACCAGGTCTACATTGGGTAGCTGACTGGTAGGATGTTCGGCAAAGCCAGTATCGGGAGCTGCCATAATAACGACTTGCTGTGACGCCTGAGCCAACTGGGAATAGCGTTCTGCTTCTTGGAGATACCATTTTCCTCGTTGGAAGGCTGTGATGACTAACGGCGCACTATTGGCAGTTAAGATGCTGTCTTCTAAGGCATGACAAAGGGCAACTAGGGTGTTTTTATAGTACACCCCGAAGTTTAAGGGTCTGTGTCCACCAGCGTGGGCTATTGCCAGTTGTTGCAGAATGGAGCCTTCTAACATAGGTTTGGGTTTTTGTTGAACGAACCGCCGGGGGAGGCAGGGGGCAGGGAGCAGGGGGGAGTAGGAAGACTTAAGAAGACTGTTGACTTTGTTAGAGGTGCGGCTTTCGTAGGAGTTCACCTTGATTCCAGTTTGAAAGACAGAGCTGCAAATCAAGCATTCTTACGCTGTTACCTCAGAACGAGAGATGGACGATTGTTTTCTCCCCCTGCCTCCCCTGCCCCCTGCTCCACTGCCCTCTTCACCGGAGCAGTAAGGGCTGTCTCTAGTTCAGCGCGACCTAGTCGGGCTTCTAGAATGTTCATGACTTCTCGTCCGAAGTCGTTAGGGTCCTGCTGCCATGCTTGGAGGCAAACTTCGCCGAAGAATGAACCTAATGGTTCGGGGTTCCAGAGGAGTTTTTTGGCTGTCCAGGGCATGAGGCTCATAGGGTCGTAGCCTTGTTTGAGCATGTTATGTTCGAAGGCGTATTTTTCAAGGTGGGTATGAGGTTGCAGTCCGATAAAGAAAATTGCTGGCTCGACTTTGTCAGCTCCAAAAATTTGCTCTAGTTCTCGGTGGTAGGCAATTGTTTGGCGAATGGTTTCGAGGCTTTCGTCGATGACGTTAAATGAGTAGTTGACTGAGACTAAATCGTTGAATCCTGCTGCTTTTAAATCACGACAGTTTTCTAAAACTGTTCGCAGGTTGTAGCCCATCCGCATTTTGCGAACCAGTTCTTGGGAACCACTTGTGATGCCAATCTCAAAGTAGTTCATCCCAGTTTTTACCATCAGGTCTGCAATTTTTGGCGTCAGGTTGTCAGCTCGAATGTAAGCTGCCCAGTGGATGTCTTTCATTCCTGCTGCCAGGATTTTTTCTAGAAGTTCGATAGCATCATCGATAAATCTGCGGGCAGGAATGAATTGGGCGTCGGTGAACCAGAAGTTGCGAATGCCTCGGTCGTAGAGTTGCTGCATCTCGGCAACAACTTCGTCAGCAGGGTTGATACGGACCTGTTTGCCTTCAACTACTGTGTAGACGCAATAGCAGCAATTATGGGGACAGCCGCGTTTGGTTTGGACGCCGACGTAGAAATCTTGCTCTTGCAGATAGTACTGAAATTCCGGCCAAATGATTTCGATATAGTCGTAATTGCAGGCGGTTTTCTCAACAGGCGTGGGCTGTTCATGAATCATGCGATCACGCGGCAGGTTTTCTCCCACTACATAGCAGCGTTCGTCCCGGAAATTTTGTCCCCGAAGCAGTTTCTCTAGCAGCGTCTCTCCTTCGCCCACGGAAACGATTGTCCCTGCTGGTAATTTGTTGCCCAGTTGTTCATAGAATACGCTCACTGCCCCCCCACCTACAACTGCACGGGCTTGCAAATTATGTTTTTTGGCACGCTTTAGCCCTCGTGCAATCAATCCCTGGTTACGCCAAAGCTCTGTGTAGTAGGAAGCAGCTAAGCGCATTCCCCCTATGGCACCACGCAGTTTAACTAGAGGATTACGGGCGTAGTAAAACTCGAAGGCATTTTGTAGTGGGTTGCCGCCTCTACCGCCAACGGGGGCATAAATCTGAATATCTCGCCATGAAAAGACGAGTAGCGAGGGCTGGAATTCATCTACACAAGCATCGAGGGCAGTTGCAAAATCTAGTGGTGGTACGGTCCCCAGATCAAAAATCCGCTGCTGCACCCTGGGGAACAGTTTATGTACGTGGTCTGCGAGATATACCACGCCTATTGGGAATATAGGGTTACAAGGGAGGCGGACGTAGAGAATTTTATCTGTGACCGATTCCATCACCATTGGAGCTATATGATTCTGATAAAGTTTTCATATAACTTTACGATAGCATCGACTTGTCTCATTGACTATGGTAAGTCACGCTCCTTGCCGCTATTAGGAATTCTCTAGATCTACCCTTTGGCGCAAATAGTGTGAGAGAATTCAGATGGTAGCCGTATTTACAGCCATTGGGGATCGCGCAGTGTTAGGTTGGAATGTGTAATCAAGTGGTTGCGTTAAGGCCCTCGGTCGTTATGGCTCAAATCTTAGACCCCCTACCCCCTGATTCTTCTGAGCACATTTTTTGCTGCTATGTGAATGCGACGAGCAAGATTCAGATAGCGCGGATCTCAAATATTGCCAACTGGTACTTTGAACGGGTGATATTTCCAGGACAGCGCCTTGTATTCGAGGCCCCATTAGAGGCTTTGTTGGAAATTCACACAGGTATGATGGCAACTGCTATTTTATCAGATAAAATTCCCTGCGAACGCCTCTGCGTCAACGATGAGGAGATTGCCTTAGCAGGGAATCAGGAGGAGGCAGAAGCAGAAAGTGATTCCAAAAGTGGACAAAGGGAAAAACTTCTAACTGTTGCTGCCGTAGCTCTTGAATAAAAAATATAGTTTTGCTCTTGATTTAAGAGTTGTTGAGGTCAGCGACTCCAATCTTGTTGGCAAAAATGAAATTCTTTCTTAGGAAAGACTGCTATTAATCGGATTGTAGCGTTAGGGTAACTAGTGAAGACGCGCTCTCATACTCTTTGGTTGGAAAACTTGAATTGAATCTGCCTTCTTTCTTATGGTTATGGAAGATAGCTGCCTGGTCAATGGGGTTGTCGCTGCTGGCTTATGTACTGTTAGCAGGAACTGGTATCTGGCTATTTGGAGCCAGGCAGATGCGCCAGCAGAGACCTAGTTGGCTAAAACCATTGCACTATGCCATTGGCGGGAGCTTGGTGGGATTGGTGCTAATACTCTTAGCCATTGGTATTGTCGGAACTTTAGGGCAATATGGTAATTTAGGTCACACGTCACATCTAGTAGCAGGGTTAACGGTGGTAGGATTGGTTCTGCTATCGGCTGGGAGTGCAACTCAGATCGATGCTAGGCAACCATGGGCGCGATCGCTCCACATTGGGACGAACATTACTTTGTTTGCCGGATTGCTTTGGGTATCATTAACTGGCTGGAGTGTAGTGCAAAAATATTTGCCATAGAACAAAAATGGTATTACCATCCCAGACAGCACCTTCTGTCTTTCGCCTCTCTCCCTTGATTCGCATTACGCTCTTATGTCTGTATGTAGCCCTGACAGTGCCACTACCTTTCTTAGCACAGGTAACAGCAGCACCAATTCCACCAGCGTTGTTGGTTATTGGCATCGGCTTTGGAGCATTAGCGCTATATGCAGCATTGAGCGAACGAGTCATTTTGGATGAGCAGGGGATTCAGGTTGCGTATCCTATCTGGGTACCTACTTTATTTCGCCAGGGGTGGTCGCTCCCTTGGTCAGAGGTGAAAGAGCTGAAACCCCGTACCACTGGTCAAGGGGGGCTGGTTTACTATTTCCTCAGCAAGCAGGAGCGAGCTTATTTGTTGCCGATGCGTGTAGCTGGGTTTGCGCGGTTAGTTAAGCTAGTAGAAGCTAAGACGGGGATTGATACGACAGATGTTCGCCCCTTGGCACAACCCTGGATGTATTTAATTTTATTGGGATTTACGCTGCTGCTGCTGCTGGTAGATAGTTGGACGATTTGGACAGCGATCGCCTACGGTAGCATAGCCTAAACAGATGGAGGAGGTGCAGCTAAACCATTGCCAACAGTACAACTGCGGCTACAGCAAGTAAGCTTATCTACAGCAGTTGGTTCTCATCAACTGCTCAAAGATATTTCTTTTGAAGTGTTTGCTGGTGAGCGCATTGCTATTGTTGGTCCATCGGGTGCTGGCAAGACTTCACTGTTGCGCCTGTTGAATCGGCTGAGTGAACCTACAGACGGTTCAATTTATCTGGAAAATCAAGAATATCGGCAAATTCCTATCCTTCAACTCCGCCAACAAGTCACCCTGGTGTTGCAAGAGTCTAAACTGCTGGGAATGACGGTGCAGGAAGCAATAGCCTACCCCTTAGTTTTACGACGTTTACCACCACAAGAGATTCAACAACGACTGAGCTACTGGACTGAGCAACTCTCCATTCCCTCTGACTGGCTAATGCAAACTGAGTGGCAACTTTCTGTGGGACAGCGGCAGTTAGTGGCGATCGCTCGGGCTTTGGTGATTCAACCCAAAATCCTCTTATTCGACGAGCCGACATCTGCCCTTGACTTTGGTAGAGCGTCCCGTCTGCTGCAAGTTTTGACGCAGTTAACCGAGAGCAATCGGACTACAATTCTGATGGTCAATCATCAGTTAGAGCTAGCACAGCAGTTTTGTCAGCGCGTCTTGTATTTCCAGCACGGTCATTTAGTTCAGGATGTCCCCAATTCTGAGCAGCTTGACTGGGCTAAGTTAAGAGCAACTTTAAGCGCAGCAGAAGCCCAAGCGGCTGAAGAATGGAGTTAGCTTGCGATATGATATCTTCATATTCTCTCTCTCTGCGACCTCAGCGTCTCTGCAGTTTTTAACTCCGTAATCTTGTACCGGGATAAGAGTAATTCTTTTCATCATTCTGCCCTCATTAATAATTTTCCTTACTTCCAATTTCGGACAAAATTTTGCCAGTCTTCTTCTACCTGTTGGCTGTACTTTTGGGCGTACTTCATTGCTTCTTTGCGCCATTTGCTATGTTGAGCAAAGCTAATCAACTCGTCAGCAATGGCAGAACTCTGTCGCCCACTGCTCCGCAGTTGAGACCAAGCTACAACTTGACCAAGGGTTTTCATAAACTGAGCAAGTTCAGTCAGCTCTTGAGACTCAGTATCTAGATTTACCCTAGCTTCAGTTGGTTGGTATTCCCTCATAACAAAAGCAGAATCATCAATCATTAAGACATTTAGTAGTGCTGGGGATACAGCCTGCATGCGTTTTTGCACTGATACAATCCTTTCTGCCTGTATCCGCCATTGGGGTTGGGGAAAATCTAAGTCATGCAGACAAGATTCCCGCTCTAACTTCAGATCGAGCAAATAATTATTATCAGGTGAACCTTTACCTTCGACAAGAACGACATACCGCTCAAGCCCTAAACTACCTGTTCCCGCAATCCGCCAAGCTGCGTCAATAAATTTAAAGAAATCTGGATGCTTTTGTTCAAATGCAAACTTTTCTAGACTGGTTTTAATCTTTTCCCTCTGTTTGTCTGATATAGGACGGGTTTTGCCCTCTTTAATGATGATTTTACGTCGTTCTCCCTCAACTACTGTACGTTCATCTAAAAACTTTTGACGCTGTAGATGCTCTTGCTTGCCTAGTAAGGATTTGACCAAGCCTTTTGCTGTTTCACGTTCAACCCATCGAGCTTTGCCATCAATTAAGGTTGTCGTGTAGGCATTAAGAAAATCGTTGCCTAGAGATTCAGGCTCTCCTGGCAGTTTGGTATGCGGTTTAGAAAAAGCCAGGAAAATACTAGTGAGCAAGCGCACAATATCTAGGGTACAAGGAGCCAAAGTTGACTCGTCAAAATCATTAATATCAAAGTAGCTTAAGTGATTGTCGCCCTGATAGCTACCAAAGTTTTCTAAATGCAGATCGCCACAAATCCAGCTATGAGGTGCTTTGTTGAGAGGAGAATCATTAGGCCAGTCTTCATAAAACAAGTGACAGCTGCCCCGAAAAAAGGCGAAGGCACTTTCACTCATTTTCTTATATTTCAATTGCAGTAACTCAGGATCGCGACCTTTGTTAAATCTCTGAATACGTTTAATTAATTTAGAATTATTCACATTAGTTGAATTTGTTAAAAAACTGCTTTTGTCTGGGCTGTAGGAATTTGCGTAGTTGTGTGACTCCTCTCGGTAATTGCATGACTAACTGCCAAAACTTCCTGTCTAGCCCAGTGATCTGCTGCCACAATATCATCTAAGGAAGGATTTGGGCGATTTTCGGTTTGGTGGCGATCGCATACCCGTTCGATATAACGTGGAATATCTAAAAACCGAATCCTCTCTTCTAGAAACAGCGCTACTGCCTGTTCGTTTGCCGCATTCAACACCGCTGGCATCGATCCCCCTGCTCGACCGGCGGCATAGGCTAGTTGCATACAGGGATACTTATGGTGATCTGGTGCTTTAAAGGTTAAATTTCCAGCTTTCACTAAATCCAACTGTTCCCAGTCAGTGTAGATCCGCTCAGGCCAAGAGAGAGCATAGAGTAGAGGCAATCGCATATCAGGCCAACCTAATTGAGCTAAGACAGAGGTATCTTGTAGTTCAATTAATGAGTGGATGATGCTCTGAGGATGAATAACGATTTCGATGCGGTCGTAGTCCAAACCAAACAGAAAGTGAGCCTCAATCACTTCCAGCCCTTTATTCATTAAAGTAGCTGAATCTATAGTGATTTTTCGCCCCATGGACCAGTTGGGATGCTTTAAGGCATCTGCCACAGTTACTGTTGCTAACTTCTCAACTGGGCAGTCTCGAAATGCTCCCCCAGAGGCAGTCAGCAGAATTCGCCGTAAGCCCTCTTTAGGT
>JAFAVL010000606.1 GCA_019242465.1 Chroococcidiopsidaceae cyanobacterium CP_BM_RX_35
TGGGGTTTGGTAGATGGGTAAGTGCCACTGCTGACGATACTTTACCAACACGGCTTGAATTGGTTGGGTAATGCGGTCGAACAGCAAATAGCCCGCCTGATTCCGCATCCTTGCCCACCAGACATTGCGATAGCTCAAGGGCGTAAAGATTGGTGGAATTGCCGCTTCCCGATTGATCGCCAATGCACAGCAAATCGTAATGAAGGGAAGTCCCAATAACTCTGCTAGGGTAGCACCAACTGGTTCTGTCTGATCCACTATTAGTGCCTCTACCCCTGCTTGTTTGAGAGCTGCAGGACCATCGCGGCAAAGCATGTTTGTTGTCTGCTGGACAGCTCTGATCGTAAAACGTAAGGCTGCTAACCCGCTCAATTGACCCACTTTTGCAATGGATTCTGGTAAGGAACCGAGGGGATGGTCAGATTCCCCAACTGCCCAGAACTCCAGTCCCTCTCGCAGGATCTTGGCTTCAATATCAGGCATGTGAAAGAAAGTGACGCGATGTCCCCGCTGTTGCAGTTTGCGTCCCAAGGCTGTCATGGGGTTGAGATGACCAGAGACTGGAGGAGAAATTACACCAAAATGGGTCATGTCAGGTTCACCTCAAAGGCATTAGCTATTGTTGCCGCAGGGAGTGCCCTTGGAGCTAGACAGAGATGGGCGATCACTCCAGAGGGTGTTCAATGAATGCCAAAGACTAGGGCTCTGACTGACAAAGTAGGGGGAGTCAGCTGGTAGGGCTTGCTGTAGGCGGCAATAGGCTGTACCCAGATTGTGGTAGGGTAAGCTGGGGAAGCAATGATGCAGGGCATGATAGCGTAAACCAACTGGTGCCCAAAGCTCTGTCCACAAGTTGCCAGGAGTGTCAACGGAGTCTAATAATTGCTCTGTGCGATCTGACGATTCACCTTCACTTCGGTAGCGATGTGCCCCTAAGGCTCGTAAGGAATTAATTAGCGTAATTGTTGCTACAACGCCGTACCAGATTGCGAACACGCGCCAGGGGAAAAGACCTTGAATCGCTAACAAGATAGGCAGGCTCCATATCCCTAAAATACCGAGTTCTAGCCTCATCATTGAGGAGCGCTCCTTATCAGATACCCGCCGACAATAAGCTGGATTCATGACGAGAGACGAGGCATGCTTTTCTAGCAAGCGATGGAAGGAGGGAACTAGTAGCCCTATGGGAGATAGCACGAGAAATCGCAGCAAGAACAAAAGCGGGATCAGGAGGCTCTGGGCAACCAATCCCACGATACCAAGTTGCGCACCTGCTAGTGGGAGATATTCAGGGTCCTGTTTAGTACCATAGGTAGAAAGGCGATGGTGGTCTGCATGAATACCAGTATAGGCAAAAGACGGGAGGAGTAAAGGTATGCCTACTAAAAGATCCCACGCTGTAGTAAAGCCTGGTAACTCATTACGCTTCAGATGGCTGAGTTCATGGACAAACACAAGAGCCCGGTAAAGGCTGAACGCCGCCACAGGCATTGCTCCCAACATCACTAGGGTATCGGAAGCCTGACAAGCCAAGGCAAAAGCGCCCCAGCCAACTCCCGCAGACACCAATAGATCAGACCAGAAGACTGCCGTCTTGGGAGCAAATAAGTCTTCGAGGATTTCCCGGACATCTTCTGGGTGACTTATTCGCTCTAAAGTTTCGCTAAGCATATGCAGTCTCACCATTTCTTGATTGAAAGCGTCAGCTTTAAATTACCAAAAGATTCCTAGATTTGAACACCGTGCATTTACTGCGTTGGTTAGTAAGGCAAAGGTAAAATCCCGTAACACTACTGTTCCGTTTTACTATATTGGCGACTCTGGGTTGGATTAAGAACGTTCCAGGGATTGCAAAAATTGAGGGCACCAAGTGTCTTTGCTTTCATCCTGTCGCTACCCTTGACTCAACTTTCGTCTATCATTCGTCCCACTGCTGGTGCAGCGCTACCGTGGAAATGGCCTGCAATCATCCTAGATTGCCTCTTTTGCTGTTACCTTCTCTTTGCCAGCTTGAGAGTACACAACAAAAAGAGCCTGCTTAAATTGTGCGGTAGCATTGGTCTGGTCTACCTATATACAGTCTCACCCGCATACTATCCCTGGTATGTTACTCTCCCCTTAGCACTCATGGTGCTGTCGCCAGATAATGCCTTCTGTTGGATAGGTTACATGCTCTCCTTGTGAAAGTTCAAAGATGATGACAGGACAAACAGAAACTGGTGGACGTCAGGAGGCTTGATGAGCAAAGACGGGTTTTCCAGTCTCAATTACCTGCTCGACAATATCGGCAGCTCGCACTACACCACCCGATTGAAGAATAGATGCTTGAAGTCTGGCTGCATTCTGGGCATAACTCGAATCTGTCAACACTCGCTGTATTGCTGCTCGAAGCCTAGGTACGCTCAAACGTTTCAGCCGCACTATCTCTCCAGTTCCTGTCCAGATTATACGCGCAGCGTTGCCAAAAGCATCTGAGGCTATTGGAATTGCAACCAGAGGTACTCCCTTGCCGAGTGATTCTAATACTGTGTTAAGACCAGCGTGGGTGATTGTTAGCTTAGCTCGGCTAAGAAGTTCAAGTTGAGGTGCATAAGAAACAACCAAGGGAGTGCCTGGTAGTCTTTGAGCTGTGTTGGAACCTGTTTGACCGCCATATGTAATCACTATTTGACAATCCAGGTCTTGGCAGGCTTCGGCGATGTAGTAAAAAATTTTTTCATATTTCCTACCTAGCTCAGTTCCGAGCGAAGCATATACCAGAGGTTGCCCAGTTAACTGCTCATAAGGAAATATACCTGCCTCGGGTGATGAGGTACGGAAAGGTCCAGTATAGTGAAAATGTTCCGGTAGCCTAGTGCGAGGAAAATCAAATTCAGCAGTCAGTTGGCTAATCTGGGCTAGGGGAGAGAAGGAATCTTCAGCGCAGTGCAGGATAGGCAAATTCCACTGTTGCCGATACTTATTAAGAACCGCATTCACTGGTCGGACACCAATAAAGTCAACTAGGTAATACCCTATCCAGTTACGTAAATAAGCCCACCAAGTCTTCTTGTATCTCCAAAGCCAAGGTAGGGTGGCGGGGGGTATACTGATTTCCCGGTTGAAGGCTAAGCCACAACATACCGTAATGAAGGGAATACCTAAAAATTCAGCGACTGTCCCAGCGGCAGGTTCAAGCTGGTCCACCAATAGGATCTCCACGCCTGCCTCTTTGAGGGAGCCAGGAGCATCACGGCAAATCATATTGGTTCTGCGAATCATAGAATCAGCGACGTTCTCTTGTCTGCATTCTGTAGTTGTCGTGTTAGTTAGTGCGGGCAATGCTTCCGCTTTCGAACCAGGTGGATAATCAGTTGCTCCAATTACCTGGAACTCTAATCCCTGCAACCGCACTCTAGATTCAGTATCTGGAATCCCAAACAAGGTGACGTAGTGACCGCGTTTTCGCAGTTCTCGCCCTAAAGCAGCAAAAGTGGTGATATGACTTGAACCAGGCAAACGAATTATACCAATATGAGCCATATAAAACTGGGGTTAAAGATCTGCTATTATGCCCTAAATTACTACATTAATCTGTTTTGGACAAGCAGCTAGTCTTTTTCTATAATCGTTTGATTCTTGTCCTCAAGTTTAATGGTTGTTTTGCAAAGATTAGACTTGTGTAGGTATTGTCAATATTTGAAATAAAGCTTACTACATAAGTAGCAATTAACATACTCCTCCCTCTAATGCTGATTAGGTTAATCGACTTCCAACTTGAACGATCAATTGCTAGATAGAGGACTTGGTTATCAGAATACTTTGTCTTTAATGATTGATAAATAGTTCTCAAGTAGCTTGATTAGCTAGGACGGGTTTCCCAGTAAAAATAACTTGCTCAACAATGTCGGCAGCTCGCACTGCACCACCCGATTGCAGAATAGATGCTTGAAGCTTGGCTGCATTCTGAGTGTAACTAGGCTCTATCAACACTTGCTGTATTGCTGCTCGAAGCCTAGGTACGCTCAAACGTTTCAGCCGCACTATCTCTCCAGTTCCTGTCCAGATTATACGCGCAGCATTGCCGAACCAATCTCCACCACCGAACGGAATCGCAACCAGAGGTACTCCCTTGCTGAGTGATTCTAATACTGTGTTAAGACCAGCGTGGGTGATTGTTAGCTTAGCTCTGGCTAAAAGTTCAAGTTGAGGCGCGTAAGAAACAACCAAAGGTGAGCCTGGGAATCTTTGATTTGTGCTTTCGCTCACTTGACTGCCATAAGTAATAACTAGTTGACAATCTATGTCTTGGCAGGCTTCGGCAATGTAATAAAAAATCTTCTCTTTTATATCCATAGTTATTCTTGTTCCAAATGAAGCGTATATAAGAGGTTGCCCAGTTAACTGCTCATAAGGAAATATACCTGCCTCGGGTGATGAGGTACGGAAAGGTCCAGTATAGTGAAAACATTTCGGTAGCCTAGTGCGAGGAAAATCAAATTCAGCAGTCAGTTGGCTAATCTGGGCTAGGCGAGAAAAGGAATCTTCAGCGCAGTGCAGGATAGGCAGATTCCACTGTTGCCGATACTTATTAAGAACCGCATTCACTGGTCGAATACCAATCAGATCAATTAGGTAATACCCTATCCAGTTACGTAGATAAGCCCACCAATTAGTCTCATATTTCCAAAGCGCAGGAATGTTGGCAGGTGGAATACTGATTTGCCGATTTATGGCTTGGGCACAACATACAGTAATGAAGGGGATAGCTAAAAAATCAGCGACTGTTCCACCACCAGGTTCCAACTGATCTACCAAAAGGATCTCTACGCCTGCCTCCCTAAGAGCAGTGGGAGCATTAAGACAGATCAAGTTAGTTGCCCAACAATCATCCTTCTCAACGCCTGGTCGAGGCGTCGAGTTAGTAGGTGGATAAGGAGAATCTCCAATTGACCAAAACTCTAGCCCTTGAACCTGCACTCTCGACGCAATATTTATAAATCCAAACAAGGTGACTCGGTGACCACGTTTTTGCAGTTCTCTCCCTAAAGTTGCCAAGGTAGTAATATGACTGGGAGAAGGATCGCTAATTATCCCGATATGAGCCATAGTAAGTAATTTAGGTTAATGTTAACGATGGATCGGATCTTTCCTAGCCTTCCTGACTTATGCAAGCTTCTAACGCAGCACCAGTGTTCGCTATGGATACAAGAAACAGGGCTAAGTGTACATGGTAGGAGCAATAATTCTACACTTTTAGAGTGCCTTGGCAGTTAAGACCGCGAGTTCAATGGTGTCTTAGCA
>JAFAVL010000841.1 GCA_019242465.1 Chroococcidiopsidaceae cyanobacterium CP_BM_RX_35
TTTCTCTGAGTTTGGCTAACCTCGACAGAACATCTTGATCGCTGGGTCGTCGTTCCCCTTTTTCCCAACGGGTTACTGTTTTGGTGCTAACCTTCAGTAGAGTGCTCATACGCTCCTGAGAAATAGCTAATCCCTGACGAATATCAAATGGATTTAGACGCTGATTACCGTCGATAGCTGTTGGCATATCTTGACTGCCCCTAAGAGCTATAGTAGATCTGCTGTAGCTCTTGTCTGGACTTTTGTCTAAACCGATAGTATTAAGACTTTGAGCTGGCTTGTAGCGATAGGATTAGGGCAGCATCTGTGGGGAAAGTAGCATGACCCAAGCTAAGGTAAAATTCACAACGTTTGAGGAGTATTTGTCCTACAGCAATGAGACGGATATGGAAGGGCGATATGAATTGATTAATTGGGAATTAGTGGAATTGCCACCCGAATCAGAACTGAATAAACAGTACTCTATGAACAGTGTAAGATGAAGATGATTTGAGCAGATGCTGTGCGGTTCTAGCTAAAAAGTTTCTGCTTGTGGAATAATTGGACACTGCTCAGTACAATAAGAGTTACTGCATCTGCTGGAGAGGTGGCAGAGCGGTTGAATGCGGCAGACTCGAAATCTGTTTTAGGGCAACCTAACGGGGGTTCGAATCCCCCCCTCTCCGTCCCAGAACTCCCTTCTAGACTTCATTCCAAAATTAATCAGCTTAACCAAAGTAAGTTGATTAGAGCTAATTGGGGGTAAAATTGGGTGAAGTTTTGGTGAAAAATGGATGGACTACAGCCAGGTAGATGCGCTGATTGAAAAGGCTAACCAGCAAGTTGATAGAGTAAAAATACTCAGACGCGGAGAGCGGCTGTATATCAGGGGCAGGTTTCCTCCTAAGCCGGGAGATGGTACAGAAGTTAAGCGATACGAAATATCTACTGGATACAGGGCGATTCGTCGAGAACTTAACTTAGCTCAAGGGTTAGCCAAGGAAATTGAAGGTCAGCTAGTCAGAGAAAGATTTGACTGGGCTCCCTACCTTAAAGGAAAGCAGAAGCCTGCTGAAACAGTTGCAGAGTGGATAGAGCGGCTAGAGACCGACCACTGGTCACAGACCCCACAAAATCCGACAAAGCTAAATTCTTGGAAGAAGAACTACAGGGAACAGCTTGCTAAACTTCCCCAAAATGAACCTTTGACTGCTGCACTGCTTAAACAAACCATTTTGGAGCGATCAGAGCCTGGAACGCGATCTTGTGCGCAGTGGCAGTAATAGCCTTAGGTGCACCCAGGCGAGTACGAATCCGTCGATAAAATGCTCCTAAAGCTGAGTGAGAATGGCTCAAGGAGAAAGCCGCCAAACGAAAGGCATTAGTAGCCCGGTTAACTACTCTTCGAGTTTGAGAACTTTTGACCTTACCGCCTGTAATCCGACTACCTGGGTAAAGGGACTCAACGCCCGACCCTGCGTTGGATGTTTCAGTGCTTTATGGCAGTTCACTTTGTCGTGCTCAACGGTGTCCAACAGGTGGTCAATCTCAGCGACGAGTGCCGTCGAATTCTCCAGTTTTTAGGTTCTGCCTGTCGGCGGTACTACTTACTCTGTTGAGGGCAATATTAATCCTCCTGTGCCAGTTAAAAGGGCGGAATGTGGGATATAAGGAATGTACAGGGGAAAAGCATGCGGAAGATAAGCTCTCAGTGCATTACAAAAACTAAGAGCCAAATGCTTTGTGCTTACTGGGGCGTATTGCTGACTGCATCACAGAGGGTGCGATCACTCTTTGGTAAATCAGAATTATTGTGTAGATAACCCTCAATCCACTCACAGCCGAGCTTCAACATATTCTCAGAATTAACTATGGTGTTGAGATGCCAGATGATAGCGGTACCGTCAGCACTCGCGGAGATGACCTGCCGACCATCCGCACTGAACGCTACTTTATTAACCGCCCCAGAATGTCCGTTTAAAGTTGCCACCGTCGTACCGTCTGGTTGCCACAGTTTGATGGTGCGATCGCCGGATGCAGAAGCAATCAGGGTACTACCCGAGCGAGTAATACCCAAACTGTCGCCGTAGCGGGCATGGCTGATGTAAGCCACACTTAAAATCGGTGCTTTGTGCTGAGCGAAGGTGGTTAACAACGTGCCATCCGATCGCCAGAGCTTGGCGGTACTATCAACAGAGCCAGAAACGAGCTGCGTTCCATCTGGACTAAACACAACCGCCCGCACAATGCCTTGATGACCTTTGAGGACTTTCCGCAGTTTACCGTCCAGGCTCCACAGCTTGACTTGGTTGTCGTTGCATCCGGTTGCGATCGTTCGACTGTCGGGGCTAAATACGACTCCGCCCACGATCGAAGCGCAGGCTGACACCGTTCTCACTAGGGTTCCATTTTGATTCCAGACCGTGAATTTGCCTCCATTGAAATCACCCGCCACGAGATAAGCACCATTGGGGCTGAAGGCAACCGTTCGTTTAGGGATAGGAGTAGCCGTTGTCCCACGTAATAGGTTGAGTAAAGTGCCATTACGATCCCAAAGCTTAATGGTTCCATCCCAACTCGCCGTGGCAAACTCTTTGCTATCAAAACTAAAGGCAATGTCCTGAATTTTAACCTCATGAGCATCCAGGGAATGCAGCAGCCTTCCCTTCCGATCCCACAGGTACACTTTGCCGCTACTGGTACCCGTCACAATGCGTTCTCCGTCTGGGCTAAGCGCTAATCCACTCACTTCTGTGTCGTGACGGAGGAGGGTTAAAAATGGCATTCCTCCAGGTTTCCAGAACCGTACCGTTTTATCTAAACCTGCTGAAAGAATCGTTTGACCATCTGGACTGAATGCCACTCCTCGAATCTCGCCATCGTGTCCCTTGAAGGTGACAAGAGGTGTTCCGTCGTATCGCCACAACTTCACCATTCCATCCGCGTCCACCGAAGCAAAGGTTTTACCATTGGGGCTAAAGACAAGATTGGAAAACCCACTATCGCTTTCTATCGTTTTGATTAATCTGCCATCGGGTCGCCACATTTTAATCGTGCCATATTGCTCTACCGACACGATCAAATCACCCGTAGGGCGATAAACCACACTGGTGACACCCGTGCCATGCCCACTCAGGGTTCTCAGGAGTGTGCCAAACTCTGGAGAAGATGGGCTACCGATTCGCCAGATTCTGACCTGGTTATCGTAAGCACCCGTCACCAGCGATCGACCATCGGGACTGAAATCGATGCCAAATACAAGACCCTGATGAGGCAGGGTTTTCAACAACGTTCCATCTCGCTTCCATAATTTGACGGTTTGGTCGGGACTGGCAGAGGCAATCAGCGATCCATCGGGGCTAAAAATCGCCCGCCATACACCCAGTGAATGCCCTTTTAGGGTCTTCAACAGTTTTCCGTTCAGATTCCAGAGATTAATTTTTCCATCTGCTCCCGCCGACATCAATGTCGAACTGTCAGGGCTGAAGGCAACACTCCAGGCGCGATCTTTGTGTCCCTGCACGGAGAAAATATGAGAACCGTCGGGTCGCCAAAGTTGCACGCTGCCGTCGAGGCTGGCTGTGGCAATATAAGCCCCGTTAGGACTGACCGCAACACTGTTAACGCCACCCTTAAACCCCGATATCCGATTCGATTCGATTGCCCCATAGACGGCTTGCTGCAAGGTTAGCTCAACTTGCTGATTCAGTGCTGGGTCGGGGGACAGCGATCCGGGTTGAGCCACAGAGGTTGGGACAAGTTCACCTTGTCGATCTGATGCTCGATTGTTCCGTTCCAGCGCTTGCAATCCGATCTGGGCTTTAATGGCTTGCACCAGCGCATCTAGCCGTCGCCCTGAGGCAAAGAACGCTTCCGAGGATGAGGCGAGGGCTTGAATCTCGCTGGCGCGTAGCTGATGTTCTCGCTCTAGCGCCTGACGATATTGGGCAAATATAGCTAATCCCAATCCTGTAGAAATCAGCAAGCTGACACTGACCAGTGACAAAATCAAGTTCTTCTGTCGCAGATTGCGCTGCTCCAGCTTGCTTCGGGCTTCCTGCTGTTCCAATTCCTGACTCGCTGCCAAAAAGCGGTAGTCGAGCTCGCTCAAGCTCTTGCCATCTGCCCATGCCAGCGCACCCCTCAAAGATTTTCCTCGTAACAAGCGGGAGTGGTCTTTCTGCTTCGATGCAATCCAGGCGTTAAACGCTTCTGAGTAGGGGCGCAGGGCGGTAAGCTGTTGCTCAATCCAAGTCAAATTAAAAATCTCTTCGTAAATGAGACACCTGACTTGCAGATATCCCTGCTCTTGAACCACCAATCCAGACAGGAGCAACTCAATCTGCTCACGGCTATCATCCGCTTTGACCCGATCGGATTTGAAACGTTGTTCTGCAAATGCTGACGATCGACCAGACTGTAAAATTTGTTGATAGATTGCAAGCATTCTGGCAGCCCGTTGCTCGTTGCGCTGAATTCGATCGCGAATGGTGCGGAGATGTTCAGGATCGTCTTGAGTTTTCCAGTTGTGAATCATCCGGGATTGCACTAATTGATCA
>JAFAVL010000172.1 GCA_019242465.1 Chroococcidiopsidaceae cyanobacterium CP_BM_RX_35
GGCTCTTTATGGATTTCAGGGATCTGCATGACAAATATGTACCTCTAATTCTTACTAGATAAGGATTTCAGCTCTATAGACAAGCACAGAACCTCTAATCCTTAATCGGTAAGAATTCTAGCTCTCCTTATATAGAGTCAGATCCCCGGAATCCATAAAGAGCTAACTTCCTTATGCATATTTACTCCTTAATTTCAGACTCACGTGTCTTCCCGAGTGAAGGATTTAGCCATTGCAAACAGAACCTTTCGTGACCCTATAAATGGCATTCGACCGTGTGCAGTTTGCATGTTGTCTAGCATTAAAATATCACCTTGCTGCCAGGAAAAGATAACCATTTCTTGCTCATAGATATGACGAAGTTCATCTAACACTGAAGGTTCAATTGGAGAACCGTCGCCGTAATAAGTATTGTTGGGCAGATCTTCATTTCTAAACTCTTTTAACAATGCCTCGCGCATTGTTGGTTTTAATGTAGACACATGAAAAAAAATTATGTGATTGAACCAAATCATTTCACCTGTGTAAGGGTGCCTAGTAATGACAGGACGAACTTGGCGGGTTCTCAACCTATTTTCATCTTTCCATTCCAACTCAATGTTGCTCCTGCGACAATAATCCTCCACTAATTTCTTATCTGCGGTTTGAAAGACTGTCTGCCATGGAAGTCCGAATCCATCACCAAAATTTCGGACATACATCCACTTTTTTTGTATGAAGCGGTCTCTGAGACTTGGATTCATACATTTGAAAACTTTTCGACAGTCAGCAAGTGGTGTTTCTCCACCCTGGGATGCAGGTTTGACACAAAAAAAGAAGAGTCTTAGAGGGAAAGTCTGAGAATATGAATGCTCATTATGGAGAAAAATACTTTCGTTAGCAGGATAGTCAGTCGAAGTATAGATATTACCCACCACTTGACTACGCGGTGACGAACGCTCACAATACTCCATTAACTCCCCAGAAGTAATTTTAATAAACTGCTCAAACTTAGAAACGTCCTTTACATTGAAATTTCGGAAAAGGATTGCTCCGTATTTCAGCAATTGCGTCTCAATAAGCTCTTGATTATGCGCAGCCCAAGCTATCAGATCTACACCATCTATAGACGGGAGAATTTTTAAAGGGAGAGAATCTCCAGAGTGTAGGGGTTCTATTTTTATCAACTCTGCCTCTGATACACCGATAGCTTTTCTTGTAACATTCCTAATATTAGGAGTATCATGCGCTTGCTCTTTCATCATATGATCACCCTAATGAAACAGTTGAATCTGACTGCTCAAATTTAAGTGCTCAAATTTAAGTTTTTTACAAATTCCTTCGTTCTTCCTCAGGTAACCTAGGATAGCATTTCCAAGTCATCAGAAGCTGCATTTCATGCTTTACCTTCTTGCAAAGTCCAGAACAATTATTTTTATTTTAGAGGCTATTATCAGACGACGATTAACTTGACCGCTTGCGTCAATTACTCCAGTCCCCATTGGCATCTCAATTTTGGCGTTTACGTCAATTATTCAAATCCTTAGTGGCTCTGGATTAGGCTTCGCTCCATCAGGCATCTTTCCTCATAGGCGATCACAGGCTGGAATAATTGACGCGGCGGTCAGAATAATCGTCATTTGATAGGCTATACTAATTCCTTATCATGCGATTCTCTCATTATAACGTGATAACCCTGTATAAGATACGAGCATTAATGTTTTTTAAACAATGGATACAAAATATATTGTTCTCAATTTGGTGACATGTCATTTGAATTGACAAGATTTCCGCTTCAACTTGCTCAGGAGAATATTGTGTGCGAAGTTCCTGCATTAACTCTTCCACGCTTAGCCCTCTAAGCTCGACTTTATCCAATCAAGCAGCATAGCAAAGTAGCTCAGTCCAACAATTGAGTAATTCCTGCGGAACTTTAACCACTTCAGTTAGATGAGTTGATGTCTGAAAAAGTCTACTCTTTCAAAATAAGCATCGAACCAGAGCCAATGCGTCTACAAAGGTAGGCAATGGTTTGAAATACCAAGCAGCTTGCCGCAACGGTAGCTTTGGTTGCCACTGATTTGTCAGCAAGGTCACAAATGAGAACAGTCCTAGTAGGGAAGGTGTTGTGCGAAGAATTGCCAGGTTTGCCCATTGACGTTGTGTTTCCATCCCCAAGTGACGATGCACCTCTTCAAATGTGACTGGAAGCGTAATGGATTAGCATGATTTATATTACATCGAAGTATATTCCTGCTGAGTGCTTCTATTATTGAGAATCAAGCGTTTGCAACTTTTCTTTCTTCGTTGCTGATTCTCATTAAGCTCTCTGCTTCAAAATGCATACTACAAATCATGCTAATTTATTACACTTTCGGGGTGCTATGCCAGTGCCGCGAATGCTGCTGATAACAAGGCTGCCCCTGCCGTATTGGTACCTGTCCTAGAGTTATACAAGCGTTTAGAGAAGGTGTTGGCTGACCAAGCTTACAAAGGGGAGCTAGACAAGTGCCTGCAAGGTGCCTATAAATGCGTGTTGGAGATTGCACCACCACGGGAAAAGAAAGGCTTTTGTGTTGAGTCTTTACGATGGATTGTCGAACGAACTTTCGCGTGGTTGGACAATGCCAGAGTGTTATGTCGCGACTATGAAGTGTTACCAGAAAATCATGAGGGGATGATTTGTGTGGTGATGATTCGATTAATGCTACGTCGGCTTGCTAACAATCGTCGCACTCGAACCTACAAGACCGCTTAACATTTTATTTATAAACCGTTTCACAGGGCTAGTACCATTACAAATGACCTGACTGTTTTTTTGTCTGTTGCGTAAACTGGCTTTGCGCTATATCAAGCAAATTGGCTTCGATATCCGGTAGGATTTTCTGTTTCCAGTCCTCTACTGCTCCTTCGATTTCATGCAGACTCTGGCAGTCCAGCTCCATCAAGTAAGGGTCGAGTTGGCTCAAGATGTTGCCTTCTCCATCTCGAATGACTAATTCCATTCTGGCTTGCATCGACTCGACTCCTCTGGGGGCTTGCCCCCACTGACCTTTGTCTTCCCCGTCAGTCTACTGCATCAATGGAAAATTTACAGGTTGCATTATTTCGGATCTACTTTACACAAAACCCGCAACCAGTTGATATAAATGTTAGTCGATCAACAGGTTGATGACATCTCCGAGTCGGACAAGCATTCAGGCTAACCTGATCGCTCCTAAAGTGTTACCCGTGATTGAACCAGGTCCTCAGCAGTACAATAAGGCAAAGCACAGAAATTGTCGTATCGGTGACATGCTAGGAGTCCCAAGATGATTGAGACCACTCATCCTCAACCGTTGTATCAGCAAGATCTAGTGGCATGGTGCGAGGATACCGTTGCCAAACTCAAAGCAGGCAATTTTGCGGAAATTGATATTGATCGTTTGATTGAGGAGATCGAAGGATTGGCAGGGCGTGATCGACGGGAATTGAAAAGCCGCTTGCGAGTATTACTGGCTCATCTGCTAAAGCGACTGAATGTGGATTCTCTAGATAATTACCGAGGTTGGGAGATCACGATTCGCGAACAACGGCAGCAATTGCTCGATTTGCTTGAGCAATCTCCCAGCCTCCGAAATGAATTTTCTTTCATCTTTCCTAAATGCTGGACAGAAGCATTAACGATCGTGCGAGAAGATTATCCTCAAACGGAGTTCCCGGCTGAGTGGGAATTGAGCCGCGAGATCGATGTGCTCCTCAGTGCAAAGTTTTGGTAGATTCAAAGTGCGTTAGAAGCGTAATAGATTAGGGAGCGTAATATATTTACATGATGTTTGAACCATGGTGGTGTTCCTTTTATAGCGAAATTAAGGGAACGTGAGGCATGGAATACGAATTACGCATTGTTGTAGAGAAAGTGTCAGTCAGTTCTCAAGAAGTTGTAAAAAGGGACACTCTCAAAATGTATGAGGTGACCAACTGGTTGCGGGTTTGGTGTAAAAGTTGATGTGAAATATTGAGCGGCAAGGTTAAGTGTAAGCGTAATAGATTAGCGTGAAAATTATTGCAATTGAGAATCAACTATTTATTGAGAAAATTGAACGTGAAATAGTCTTTTCAGATTCGATTCGCAATAATTGACTAAAAGATCATATCTTAATGAGAATAATCAAATTTCATGCTAATCTAATACGCTTCCTGAGGACATTCAATCGCTACCAAAACAGTCATAAGACTTAACCAAATTTTTTATTCATTATACTTGATCAACCGATCTAGAACATCACCTCATATCACTACCTGGAATTCTTATTAATTTTCTTTGGCTTGAACGTTTTCATCCCAAAAATAATGAAAGCCATGAATATACCAAAGAAAGAAGAGGGTTCAGGTACTGGGGCTGGGGTGCTTCCTAGTCCTAAATTTATTGTTCCATAGACATCAACGTTATCCTGGAAGGCACCATATCCAGCAAACATACCTGTGCTATCAGAGGCACTGTCACTGATAAATCTCAAATTACTGCCCAAAACTGTAGAGCCATCCATCGCGAAGATAGCCCCTCCTTTGCCATTACCGGGAGTATGACCTGTTCCGCCTAGGGCTGATTCACCGATAAAAGTAGAATTATCGATATTCAGAGAAGCTCCATTTTTGACAAAAATTGCACCGCCAAGACCAGCACCACCACCACCAAGACCGCCACCAGCAGGATTACCCGTACCGAAAATACCATCAACTGGTGAAGCGTGTCCACCGTCTTGACCAGTACCTCCCCATAGACCACCGAGCTGACCCTGACCGCCATAAGCATCGCATGCAACAGGGATGTTACAACCTTTTGCGGGACCGCCGCCGCCGCCGCCGCCTCCACCACCACCGCCAAAGCCCCCAGGACCTCCAGGACCTCCATTGCCTCCCCCTCCACCATCTCTATAGGTGCTTCCACCTCCGCCGCCGCCGCCGCCGCC